>JALRJG010000051.1 GCA_023261215.1 Pseudomonadales bacterium
GGACCAATAAAAACACTTGCTGCCTCTGGTGTTAAAAATTTTAGAAAAATGCTTTCACAACATTCATCACGCGCTCCATTAGGAAGAACTGTAACCATTGAGGAGGTTGGGAATGTTGCTGCATTTTTGTGCTCTGATTATGCAAGCGGGGTCACTGGAGAAATAACTTATGTTGATGCTGGTTTTAATACAGCTGCCATGCCTCTAAATCCAATATCAGAAGAATGATATAGTCTTATATATACATAGGGGGAGACAATGTATAAAAAGCAACTTTTTTTATTATTAGTTTTAAGTTTTGCTAACTTAAATGTAAATGCAGAATTCTTAGAAAAGAGTATTGATAAAAACAAAGAACGTTTTTCTAAAGTTGCTCTTGATATATGGGAATTTGCAGAAATGGGCTACCAAGAAACAAAAAGCTCTGCACTACTAGCAAGTGAGTTACAAAAAGAAGGTTTTAAGATAACTAAAAATGTTGCAAATATACCTACAGCATTTATTGCTGAATATGGCTCAGGTGGTCCAATAATAGGTATTTTAGGAGAATTTGATGCCCAAGCCTCGTTAACTTGGCCTAAACAGTGCTCGTGCCTCGGCGACATCGGCAAGGCAAGCAGAATAGGATCCTCGATCATATCGCTTAACGAAACCCACTTGCCTTCTGCTAAAACGCCGTCCTCATCAGCGCCCAAACGATCTAATGCGCTGTCTGATGTCACGATGAGCAGATCTATGACTGCCGCGAGATCTATTTCGACCGGCCCTTCACAGCGGGCACAGGCCAAAGCCATGCGCCATCTACATTCACCTTGAACAGAGGCTCGAGATTTTCGATCGACGCCAAACTTCAAGTGAACGCTAACTGGATAATCGGAAAGCTGATCCTCTGGGACGAGCTCTGCGATAGCATCCCTAATCCGTTTTGAGCCCCCGGAAAGAAAAATCCCTTCAATTTCAGCATTTTGATCAACAAGCTGAGACCAAACGAACCGCTTCTTAAGGGGGCCTGCTAACATAAGGGGCGCATCTTAGGCGTCTCGAAAGCCACTGTCAAAAGATAATTTGCCGACCCAGAACGGAGGAAACGGTTTCTCAATGACCTCAATCATCTTAGCTTCAACCTCTCCGACTCGGAGTAAAATTCTGGAAAGTTTACGTCTTGCGTTTCGAGCACTGCCGCCCTCGTTTGATGAGTTATCCTCGATCAGCGAATCGCCAGATGAGCGAGCGATCGCTAACGGTGAAGGCAAAGCACTGAGTGTCATTGAGCAGGTAGCCAATGACGCGCTCCTCATCGGTTCTGATCAAGTGGCCTTTGATGATAACGGGGTTGTTTTTCACAAATCCGAATCTTTAGCCTCAGCAAGGTCGCAACTATCGAGTGTCTCTGGCGCTTGGCTTCATTTTGCAACGAGCTTAGTCATTATTCGCAACGGGGAAGTCAGCCTTCGTCACGTAGAGCGATTTTCGACCCGCTTCCGACACCTTTCTAAACGAGCGATCGAAGCCTATGTCGAAGCCGAGCGCCCTCTTGGCTGTGCCGGAAGCTTTATGGCCGAGGCCGCAGGATGGCGGCTCATAGAAGATACTGACGGCAGAGATGTGCGGGTGCTCTATGGGCTCCCGGTCATCGCGCTATTCGATTACGTCGACGCTCAGCGCATTGAACTCGCCTACACCACAGCATAAAGGGAACGAAGCGCATGTCATCATGGCGCTATAAACCACGCCCCTCACTTCGGTGCATGAGTTCGAGCCTTACCACGCCGGCATTGCCCAAAAGAGACTGGATCCGCTTCATTATCAGCATGCCAAGTCTTATGGAGCGGCCCGGGTCCGCTCTACCAGGGCCATAAAGTCTGGAGGTAATGGCGCTTCAACATTCAAGGACGCAAACTCGATCGATCCCGCATCTTTGGCGATCACCGATAAGGCACTCGCATGCAACATCATTCGCGATGATCGAAAGGCTTTGTCTTTCTTCGAATCGCCATACTTGGGATCGCCAATAATGGGGTGACTGCTTGCGGCTGCATGAACTCGAATCTGGTGCATCCGGCCAGTAATGGGCCTCGCGCGCAACCAAGTCATGCCATTAAATCGCTCAATGACCTCAAACTCAGTTTCCGACGCTTTACCCATTTCATCGACACGGGCTACACGCTCACCGCTTGCCAAACGTAACTTGGTTAGACTGTGATCCACTTTTTTAAGTCTTCCTGGCCAGTATCCATGGACGAGCAGATCATAGGACTTCCGAAGCGCCTTTTTTTCTCGCAGGAGTTGTTGAAATCGCCTTAAAAATGCGCGTTTCTTGGCGAATACGAGTAGCCCAGAGGTATCCCGATCAATTCGGTGCGCCAGCTCAATATAAGGCAAATCTTTTCTCTGGCTGCGCAGCGCCTCTATGGCCCCCACATGAATCCCGCTGCCCCCATGCACCGCAAGGCCCGACGGCTTGTTGAGGATGAGAAATTGATCGGTCTCCAGCAGAATGTCATCAAGAATCGGGATGTATTTCGCGGTGTCAGACGGTTGGCGCTGTTCAATCCAAAGCGGCGGCAATCTGACCTGATCCTGCCCGACCAGTTTCGCATCAGGTTTTGCACGCTTCCCGTTGACCCTGACCTCCCCTTTGCGGATAAGCCGGTAGACCCTGGACTTGGGCACCGTTTTTAGAACCGAGAGCAAAAAATTATCGAGGCGTTGCCCTGCCCGATCTGCCGTTATGATTTCGATTCTAGAGGGTTGATATTCGGCCGAAGATTCCGTCATGTTGAGCTTTCCGCGAACGATTGAACGCCGATTGAAGCCTGAGGCTGATCCAATGATCGACCATTGAACCATGCTAGGTGTTTCCGTCGAAACCTGTTAGTATCCGCCCGCATCGAGGCTTTCAACCTTGTCCTCACCCAAAGCGATGATAATAACCGCCGCGGGTAAGACGCGAAGCTTATGGGTTGTGTGTGGCTGCGTCCAGTCAAAAGCTTGGGACGGAGCCAGTCGCGGGTGGCGCAAAAATTGGCGTTTCACCCGGTAAGGGTTGAGTTGGCCTCGGGGGACGAGCATGCGAGCGCCTGCTCATTGAGAGGGCTTGGACGTGCCCAAAGCCTACGTCTGAAACAACGAGCGAGCTGTTCAAAGAAGAGGCCAATCCAACGATGCCTCGAGGGTAACCCGCTCGAAGACAGCGAATTGTCGCCTCCTCTTTTTACGCGATACCAGCGAATGGGGGCGGGTTAGGTTTAAACACCCGATTTGATTAGGTTCAAATCAAGAAAGCGCTTTGCGCAGGAACTGAGAGAAGAATAAGCGACCCGCCAGCGGCAGTTGGCGGAATAAACATAAACGTTAAACTAAAGCGGACGATGGGACCCTGTTTGATCATGGTCCTCGAAAAGGCGAGATTAACGCCTGCCGCTAAAGCAAACCTTTAGGAACTTTTTCTAAATCGACGATCATTTTGGTCGCCGGGCGAAATCAAGAAGGCCGTTAACCACTGTATTGAATACGATGGCAATGAGCGACAGGCTGGGGCTGGTCTCATTCGAGGCAGTACCCAAACGTTAACTCTGGCCTCGGCTACCAAACCAAGATTTCGTTGTGCTCTCAGTACCTGAACTAAGCAATAACAGGTATTGAAATGAAAAGAATGCTAATAAATGCAACGCACGCTGAGGAACTTCGCGTGGCGTTGGTTGAGGGTCAAAAACTCTACGACCTCGACATCGAAAGTCTCGCCAGAGACCAAAAGAAATCAAATATTTACAAGGGAAAGATCACCCGAGTCGAGCCAAGTCTCGAAGCCGCTTTTGTTGACTTTGGCGGCAATCGGCATGGTTTCCTACCACTCAAAGAAATTTCCCGAGAGTATTTTAAGTCCGGGGCAGTGAACCAGCGAGGCCGTATTAATATCGCTGATGTGGTCTCCGAAGGCCAAGAGGTGATTGTCCAAGTCGATAAAGAAGAGCGCGGAACCAAAGGCGCGGCGCTCACGACGTTCTATAGCCTTGCGGGTCGGTATCTTGTGTTGATGCCCAATAACCCCAGAGCCGGAGGGATCAGTCGCCGGATCGAGGGCGAAGAGCGTGAGGATTTGCGAGACGCCTTGTCCAGTCTCGAAATTCCCAAAGACATGGGCATTATCATTCGAACCGCAGGCGTTGGCCGAAGTGCAGAGGAATTAAAACTCGATCTGAATTATCTATTGCAACTTGCTGATGCAATTAAAATTGCTTCGGAAAGCAGGGCTGCACCCTTCTTGATTTACCAGGAAGGCGATGTGATTACGCGCGCGGTTCGTGACTACATGCGTGATGATATTGGGGAAATTCTGATCGACACTCAGGACGCCTTCGATCAGGCGTCAGGGTTCGTTGGGCAGGTGATGCCGCATTTGAGATCAAGGGTCAAACGCTATGACAGCGATGTCCCCCTCTTCAATCGCTACCAAATCGAAGGCCAAATCGAGTCCGCATTTCAAAGAGAAGTCAGATTACCGTCAGGCGGTTCAATCGTCATTGATCCAACCGAGGCCTTGGTTTCCATCGATATCAACAGCGCCCGCGCCACCAAGGGCGCTGATATCGAGGAGACCGCGCTCAACACCAACCTTGAAGCGGCAGATGAAATTTGTCGCCAGCTGAGAATCAGGGACATTGGCGGCTTAGTGGTCATTGACTTCATCGATATGAACCTGCCCAAGAACCAACGTGCCGTTGAAAATCGGATGCGCGATGCACTGGAACTTGATCGCGCAAAGATTCAACTCGGCCGAATTTCTCGTTTTGGCCTGCTCGAGATGAGTCGTCAGCGGATGCGACCCTCTCTTCGTGAGACGAGTCATGTGGTTTGCCCAAGATGCGAGGGGTTGGGGACGATACGCGATATTGAGTCAACCGCTCTAGCCTTGCTTCGAGTAATTCAAGAAGAAGCATTAAAGGAGTCCACAGCACAAGTTCGTGCCTTCGTCCCTATCAATGTGGCAGCCTTTGTGCTGAACGAAAAGCGACCCATGGTATTGGATATCGAGCGCAGACATACGATTCGCGTGGTCATCGTGCCGGTCCAAGATATGCAAACGCCTCATTATCGTGTTGAGCGTATGCGCGTGGCTGAGTTAGACGAGGAAACGGCGAGCTACAACATTCAGCCCCTTGTGGAAGAGGATGTGGTTGAGCCCGACCTTGAGCTGCGGCCCACCACCACCGAGAAAGCGGTGGTTACCGGGGGTCAGTTGCCTCGCCTGACTGAGACCACGGTCTTAGAGCCTAAGACGGCTTCAAACACCACCACAGCGACAGCGCAAGGGAAGTCAAATTCTGGCAGAAATCGGCGACGAGGCAGATCGTCCGCTAAGCCGGTTAAGAAACCCAGTTTACTTCAGCGACTCCTGTCGATTTTTTCCTCTGAAGACGGTGACAAGCCAGCGGCCTCCAAAGCACAGTCTCCCGCTTCCGCGCGTGGCAAGCGTCAAGCTGACCTGAAAAAGGATGAGCGGAAAGACGGATCGTCAACCAAAAAGTCAGGTTCAGTTCCGGCAACCGGGGGGGAAAATAACGCCGACGAGGGAAAACCTAATCGAAAACAGCGAGGCCGGCGGCGCGGATCTGAGACGGAGCAAAAGCCCGAGGCTATCGCCGACGCCGCTTCCACCGACAAGGGCGTGGAGCCAACACTGAAGGTCTCGGATCCTTCTTCTGAAGATCATGCGGTGGATTCAGACGATCGTCGCTTGAACGCCAATCGTTCCAGAACACGGAGTCGACGTCGAGGTCGTCGCGCCGATCCTGCCAGTGAGAGCGTAACGAGTGGAAATGGATCGAGCGTCGCTGTTGTTGCTGAAGCACACACGAGCTCTGAAAGCGTCAGTGGAACAGAGGCCGTCACAGCGGACTCAGCAGTCGCGCCCGCATCCGCAGCTTCAAGCGCTGCCGATGAATCGACCGGTCAAGACGGCGGCGAAACGGACGTTCGAGCCTCGCATGCTGCGACCAATGAACAAACAGGGATGGCAGGCAGTGAGGGCTACCAGGCAGAGCTAAAGGAAGGCTTGACGAGCCCTGAAGGCCAAGGCGCTCCAATTCAGAGCGAATCGCCAGCCCCTTGGTCATGGGGTCATGCTGCCAATGATCCCAGGGTTGCGCCAAGGCCGCCTGTTGAGGGGCCCGTACTTGAATCAGTGCTTCCTCGACCGTGGATCAACGAGCTTCCTTATGTTGCGCGGCAGCTGGACGAGCAACACCCTAGCCAATGGTCAAGAGCGAGCAATGACCCGCGCGCACACCTGGGCCAAGCGGTCTAATTGACCTATTGAGGGAAAATCTGAGGCTCTGGTTCAAGCCAGACCGAAAAGATGTCAGAAACTCGGTGTTGTATCTCGTTTTTGAGATGGACGACCTCCTCGTAGGTGGCGTCGCCAAGATTTTCGATGACCAGAGCGTGCTGGGACGAAACCTTGGCGCCGCCACTTCGATGGCCCTTCAGCCCTGACCGCTGGATCATTTGTGCCGCAGAGGCTTTAAAACCATATTCGGTCCTATACACCGTAACGTCTCTCGATAGACATTTTTCGCGCTGCATCGAATCGAGCATTGGATTTTTGAAGAAACTGCCGACGTTACCGCGAATGCGTGGGTCTGGCAGCTTTTCTCCACGCAAACGAAGCACATGCTCTCGGACACTCAGTGCAGTAAGGTCGGGAGCACTCCTGCCTTGCGCCAACAGCACATTCAACCCTGGATAGCTAAGATTGGGCGTGAATACCGACGACAGATGAAGATTGACCTCAACAACAATGTAGTGGGCGCCTTCCTTCGATTTGAATAGACTGTCTCGGTAGCCCAATCGCAACGCATTGGCCGGCAATTCCTCGTAGACCATTGACTGAGTGTTAAAGACCCTAACGGAATGCAACGTATCGCTTAACTGAGCGCCATAGGCACCAATATTTTGAATCGGCGCTGCACCGACACGTCCTGGAATCCCTGAGAGGTTTTCGAGACCAAAATACCCAGCCTCCACCGCCGCCGCTACGAGATGATCCCAGGCGCATCCGGAGGCTGCAACCAACTGATCGTCCTCCCAAGTAATCGTCTTCCGTGTATCTTGGAGGACAGCCAATGGGAGCTGAGATGGCAAAATTAAGTTAGACGCGTCACCTACGACGAGCCAATTCGAACAGCGATCTTTTAGCGTCTGAATCACCTCTGGCAGGTCGCTATCGAACGCGATATGCCAGGCTTCCTGCGCGTCGACGCGCAAACCAAAGCTGTTATCGATGGCGGTGTTGATCAGTCGCTGCATACACGCAGTTTATCCCAATTGGACTTCTGTTGATGGCAACACACACGACTATGGCTTCGCAAACGTCAATGGGATCCGACAGAAGAAGAGAATCCGGGTATACTCGCTCGCGAAATAAAGAAGGGTTAATTATGGATCTCAAAGATAAAGTTGCGTTCATTACTGGTGGCGCTTCAGGGCTCGGACGGGCCACGGCAGAGCATTTTGTCAATTCAGGCGCAAAGGTCATTCTGTTCGATCTGAACGAGGAGAATGCGGAAAAGACGGCCAAAGAAATTGGTTCTGCTGCCACTTACGCTGCGGGCGATGTCGCCGATGAGGCTTCAGTTTCTGCCGCGATCCAAAAGGGTTTGCGCGAGTTCGGAGCCATTCACATCAACGTGAACAGCGCGGGCATCGGGGCGGCCGCTCGGACCATTGGTAAAGATGGTCCCATGCCACTGAAGACCTTTGAGTTTGTGGTTCGAGTCAACTTGATTGGCACCTTCAACTGCTTGAGACTTTGTGCGGACGCCATGCAAAAGAATGACCCTGTCACTGAAGACGGTGAACGAGGTGTGATCGTGAACGTGGCTTCGGTTGCCGCTTTTGATGGCCAAATCGGACAAGCCGCATACAGTGCAAGTAAAGGCGGCGTGGCTGGCATGACCCTGCCGATAGCAAGAGATCTGGCCAGAACCGGAATTCGAGTCGCCACCATTGCACCTGGTATTTTTGAGACCCCAATGATGCAGTTCGCTCCACCGCAGGTACGGGAGCCATTGATCGAAATGACACAATTCCCAAAGCGGCTTGGTAACCCCGTCGAATTTGCAAAAACTGCAGGCTATATCGTTGAGTGCGGCTATATTAATGGCGAGGTCATTCGACTAGACAGCGGAATCCGGATGGCGCCGAAGTGATCCACCGGCTTAGCGGAGGAATAGCCGGCGCCTAGCAACGTCGTCTATTCTCCTCGAGGCAACGCTTGATTTCCGTTTCCTCAGTGTTTTTGATCCATTCGAGCCAAATGCCTTGGCTTCGCAAGCGAGCTAACGTCTCAGCGACCTGAGTTAACGTCGGTGATAAGCGTTCGTTTGACGATCGATTGACGAGTAAGTGAAAAGGCATGTCGCCGACGGGTCGGCTTGATTGGATCAACCGATTTTGTAGCCCCATCTGCTCAAGACGTATCCTGACAATTGGCCGAGGATGCACAAAGACATCAGCACGGTTTAAGTCAAGCAAATTAAGACAGGCGCGCGAATCCTTGGCCGCAAATGCGGTGATGCTGAGTGCTCGGTAAAATTCTTCGCTCCAATTATCCCCTTGCATACGGCAGTAGCGGCCCATCCCCGATTGGATAATATCGTCCGCCGCTCGCGCGTCTTCCAGTCGGGTTACTGGATGTTGCTCCAACGCGTAAAAAACAGGAC
>JALRJG010000052.1 GCA_023261215.1 Pseudomonadales bacterium
CCAGAGTCGATGCGGCGACTCAAAAAACCAAGTGGTTTAAGTTGGTGGATCAAGCGGGTGGGATTGTTCAAGTTTGGCCGCTCGCACCCAAGGATCTGCCTCCTTGGATTCAGCGACGAATGGCGAGCCGAGGTCTCAAAGCTGATCGAGCGACAGTGAATGCGCTCGCGCGGAAAATAGAGGGAAACTTACTCGCAGCGGTACAAGAAATCGACCGCTTGGCGCTACAAGCCATTGATGGTCAGGTGAATCAGGCGATGGTTGAGAGCGCGGTCAGTGATCAAGCGCGATTCGACGTCTATCAGTGGTTGGACGCCGCGCTTTCGGGCCAAGCGCCTCGGAGTCTTCGAATGCTTCGAGCGCTTGAGGCTGAGGGTGTCGATGTTGTTTTGATCGCGGGCGCACTGACCCGAGAGGTCAGGCAGTTGTTGCAAATGAAGCAGCATGCTGCAACGTCCACGATTGAAGATGCCGTTCGTCAGTATCGGATCTGGCCCAAGCGGCAGCCGTTAGTTGGAAAAGCTTTGAGACGGCTTGACCTTGATGAGCTGAGAGAACTCTTTGTGGCGTTATCTCAGCTCGATCGCCAGGCCAAAGGCCAGTGGCCGGGGGACCCTTGGCAGCACTTGAGCGATTTGAATTTGAAACTTTGCGGTGCTTAGTCGAACCTTCGTGGAGGGCGTTAATTCACGACCGTCAGCCGGGACTCGCCTTGAGCGACAAGCGTCAGCTCGCCGTTGGTTTGCCGGAAGGTTGTGATGCTGGCGTTGTCGGGCCTAAAGACCAAAACCTGATCATCCTTGGTCACCGCAGAGACCAAGGCATTGATTGCAACGAAATGCGAGAAGATCACTGTGTCCTCCCGCGCTTCCTTCAAGACATCAACAAGTGACGCTTGCCAGGCCTGTAAGGCTTCGCTTTGGTTTGACCACTGGCCTTGCATAATGCCCTGAAGCCAAGCACCCCGCTCGCTGACTGATAAGTTGGGTGAGGGGATTTCAGAGACGCGCGGTTCTAAAGTAACGGATTCTCCGATTGCTTGAGCGTAGGGATGGGCAGTTTCCTGCGCTCTTTTCAGCGGGCTCGACAGAACACGTTTGGGGCGTGCAGTCAAAAGCGTCTTGGAGGCAGCCTCAGCCTGTGCGCGGCCAAGATCATCTAGACCTGGATCGGGATCTTCTGAGTAACCGGCAGCGGCCTGTCCATGGCGAACGAGGTAGATGAGGGGCATAGAGTATCTCCTTTGGTGAGCTGCGGGAGCGGCGCGCGACCATGGTAATTTGAGGGGTTAATGGTATCCTTATCGGCCGCTGTTTGCCTCGGTCGTGTGAATCATTGCGCCAGGAGTTGAATCTTCTCGTGATTGGAAACTTCCGCAAAGGTAGCAGAAGCGCAGTTTGAGCGCTTTCGGAATGATGACATCACTTATCGATCCTTGCTGATCGGGAGGCGCCCGTTGGAAGGCTTCTAAAAAAGCTTTCTTATCAATGGGTTGCCGTAATAGAAGGTTTACACCAGTAGTAAGGTACACGCATGGCAAAGCAAAAAGGCGCCCTAGGCGGAAATGGTATCCCAGACACAACCGTCAGTGCCAAAGAACTGTTCGGACTTGAAGTTGAGATGGCGGTGCCAGCATTCTCTGAACCCTCAGAGCATGTGCCCAATATTGACCCCACCTATTTGTTTAATCCCGAGACCACGCTTGCGATTCTTGCAGGCTTTGCACACAACCGACGGTGCATGATTCAGGGCTATCACGGGACGGGGAAATCGACCCACGTCGAGCAGGTCGCAGCGAGACTGAATTGGCCCTGCATTCGAATCAACCTCGACTCCCATGTCAGCAGAATGGACTTGGTGGGTAAAGATGCCATTGTTTTAAAAGAAGGGCAGCAGGTGACGGAGTTCAAAGAAGGACTTCTGCCCTGGGCACTCCAAAGGGCTTGCGCCATTGTATTTGACGAATATGACGCCGGACGTCCGGATGTGATGTTCGTAATCCAACGCGTGTTGGAGGTTGAGGGTAAGCTGACGCTCCTTGATCAAAGCCGAGTGATCAGCCCACACGAGAGCTTTAGGATGTTCGCAACGACGAACACCATTGGCCTCGGAGACCCCACCGGTCTCTATCACGGGACCCAGCAGATTAACCAAGGGCAGATGGACCGTTGGAACATCGTGACGACGCTGAATTATCTGCCACACGAGAGCGAGGTCGACATCGTTTCGGCCAAACATCGCGGAATGGATAAATCAACGCTTTCGCACATGGTCTCGGTGGCGGCGCTCACCCGGCAAGGATTTATCAACGGCGATATCTCGATCGTCATGTCACCGAGAACCGTCATTATGTGGGCTGAAAATGCTGCGCTCTTTAACGATCTCGGATTTGCCTTCAGGCTGACCTTTTTGAATAAGTGTGATGAGACCGAACGCCCGATCATCGCCGAGTACTATCAGCGTTGTATGGGCACGGAGCTGCCAGAATCCAGCGCGGGTATCGTCCTGAACCAGGGCGCCTAGGTAGGGACAGGCAGGCGGATGGAGGACACCACCGAAGTATTTCGCCAAGCGGTCACATCGACCATGCGAGCGATATCCGGTAATGAAGAATTGTCGGTGACATTCGGTCGAGGCAAACCCTACATGCAGGGCAGTAAGGTGAGATTGCCCGCACCTGAACCCGGTATCGGCGAAGAAGGGCTTGCAGTCTTGCGAGGGACGGCGGATCGATTCGCGCTCAAAGAGCGCTATCACGACGCGCAAATTCATCTTGAGCGAAGACCAGACGGCGGTATTGCTCAGGAGGTCTTCGACGCAGTTGAAGAGGCGCGCCTTGCGGTGATCGGTTCCTATCTGATGCGAGGTGTGCAAGACAATCTGAGTGCACAACTGGACGCCAGTTTGGAAACGTTGACGGCCACCACCATGGCAGAGCTTGATGATTTCTCATTGGGCGCGGCTGTCGGGCTGCTCATTAGAGAGCGGATGATTAACGCTGAACTACCTCCTTCCGCTGATCGAATTCTGTCTCCGTGGCGAAAGTACCTCACTGAAAAGATTGATGTTGATCTTGATCAATATGCCGAGCAGCGATTCGATCAGGCGATGTTTAGTGATCTCGCGATGGCGCTCATGGCGCAGCTCGATTTGCTCGATGATCACGCAGACGAAGACCAGCAAGGGGCCTCTGATGACCTTGAAGAGCAAGATCAGGAAATAGAGACTGAATCGAGCGATGAAGGGGCCGAAGACGATTCCGGTAGCGAAGGCGATTTGTCTGACGCGATCGAGGGCGAAGTGCCAGTTGATATGGACGCGGCGGATCTTGTTGATGCGGATGGCTCAGAGGATGAGTCGGGCGCGCCGCCGGATCCCCACGGTGAGAAAAGTTGGGCACGGCCAAAGACGTTTGAATATAAGACCTTCACGAGCGAATTTGATGAAGTCGTTTTCGCAGACGAGCTCTGCGAGAGTGATGAACTCGATCGGCTTCGTGGCGTTCTAGATCAGCATCTGCAGAATTCACAAATTATCATCAGCAAGTTGGCCAATAGGCTGCAACGTAAATTGATGGCGCAACAAAATAGGAGCTGGGACTTCGACCTGGAAGAGGGGGTCTTGGATACCTCACGGTTGCCGAGCATCATTATTGACCCTTTCTCTCCGCTGGCTTTCAAGCAAGAGAAAGACACCAAATTTCGCGATACCGTGGTTTCAATTCTGATTGATAGTTCCGGTTCCATGCGCGGGCGTTCGATCGGCATTGCTGCCATGTGTGCTGATATCTTGGGGCGCACTTTGGAACGTTGCTCAGTCAAGGTCGAAATTTTGGGCTTCACGACCAAAGCTTGGCGAGGCGGGCAATCGCGCGAGCTTTGGCTTCAGCAGGGAAAGCCCGCTCAGCCTGGGCGCCTAAACGATATTCGACACATTATTTACAAGGCCGCTGATATGCCCTGGCGGCGCGCGAGACGAAACCTCGGGTTAATGATGCGCGAAGAACTGTTGAAGGAAAATATTGATGGCGAAGCGTTGCTTTGGAGCCACTCGAGGATCCAGGGGCGACCCGAGGACCGCAAGATTCTGATGGTGATCTCTGACGGTCTGCCAGTGGATAACAGCACGCTCTTGGTTAATCCCAGTAACTATCTAGAACAACATTTGAAATACGCCATCGACCAGATTGAGAACCACTCAGACGTGGAGCTCGTGGCGATTGGTATCGGCCATGATGTGACCCACCACTATCAGCACGCCGTCACGATTACGGATGCTGAGCAGCTCGGCGATGCCATGACTGAACGGTTGGTCGAACTCTTCGATGAAAAACCTGCCCATCCTCTGCGAAGGCTGGCCTAGCCATGTCGCGTCCCCAGTTGGTTAAGGCGATCGATCGCTACCTCCAGCGGTACCCGGAGGAGCAGAGTGTAGGCGAGCGATTTAAGCAGTTCGTGCTCAGGAATGAAGATTGTTTCAAGCGCAGCTTGCTCGAGGGGCACGTCACGGGATCCGCCTGGATTATCGACGGGCCACACAAGCATTGCTTACTGACACACCACAAAAAGTTGGATCGATGGCTACAGCTCGGGGGGCATGCGGACGGAGATGGCAATACGGTGAGAGTGGCTACCCGAGAAGCGCTCGAGGAGTCCGGCTTGAAGTCCTTGCAATTGGTGAGTCTGGAGATCTTTGATCTGGATATCCACCGCATCCCGGCTCGCGGTCATGAACCTGAGCACGATCACTATGATGTGCGATACCTTTTCGAGACGTCGCGAGACGAACTGTTTAAGGTCAGTGACGAATCTCACGATTTGGCGTGGGTACCACTCGCTGAGATCGAATCAGTCACTACTGAGGCTTCAATCTTGAGGATGGTCGAAAAGACAGGCTAGGTATTGCTCTGTGACAGTCAGCGCCCGGCTAGGCGTGGTGGCAGGCGATAGACCGGGTCGCGTCGATCAACCTAAGGACTGGGGTTTCTTCACGACAGACACTCGATGCTTTGGGACACCGATCAGCAAAGCGACAACCTGGCTTAACGTCCACAGGCGAGGATATCTCGCCGGTTAATCTTGAGAATGGCTTGGCCCGTTCTGAAGCCGGATCGGGTTCTGGGTTCGCCTCGATCAGAAATTGGGTGTAAGGGTGTAGAGGGTTAAAGAACACCTCATCTGAAGGCCCCGATTCGACGATCACGCCCATGTACATCACCGCCATTCGATCCGACACATAGCGCACCATCGACAGATCATGCGCGATGAAAAGTAGGGTCAGACCCATGGATTTTTTAAGATCATCGAGCAGATTGATCACCTGGGCTTGAACGGAGACGTCGAGCGCAGAGATCGGTTCGTCGCAAACAACGAACTGAGGCTCAATAATCATGGCGCGTGCAATACCAATGTGTTGCCGCTGACCACCAGAGAATTCGTGCGGGTAGCGCGACATATGGTCTGCATTAAGACCTACCCGCTCAAGCCAGTCTGCGACGCGGTCTCGCACGGAACTTGCTCGCTCGCCTCGAATCGAGAGGCCCTCGCCGACGATATCAAGCACGGTCATTCGAGGATTCAAAGAGGCGTAAGGATCCTGAAAAATCATCTGCATGGACTTAGAGAAGCGCAGGTGATCCGATGCAGAGAACTTCGCCGGGAGTCTAGCTTCGCCTAAGAACGCGTCGCCACTGGTTCGTTCATGGAGACCGATGAGCGTCTTTCCAAACGTAGACTTCCCAGAGCCGCTCTCGCCAACGAGTCCTAAAATCTCATTGGCTTCGATGGTTAAGGTCACGCCATCCACGGCATGAAGTTGACGTCCTCGTCCCATGTCGAAGAATTTTCTTAATTGATCTGTGCGAATCACTCGTTGACCTCAAAGGCGTGGATCCTTTGATCGAGCCCCTCGACTCTGGGCGCTTCGGGATGTTGCAACCAACACTTGGCGGCGTGACCCGATCCATTGGGATCACGCCATTCAGGCGGCTCCTGTTGCAGGCACACGGCCATTGCGTGGGGGCAACGCGCGGCGTAGCCACAGCCCGGTGGCGGCGCAAAGAGATCTGGCGGTGAGCCGGGAATGGGGGACAGCGCTTGATCTCGAGATAGGGCGCGAGACGGCATGGCTTGTTTCAAACCGAGGGTATAAGGATGTCGGCTTCTGTAAAACACATCCTCTGCGGTGCCTCGTTCAACAATTTGACCGGCATACATTACGCACACCGTATCGGCCATTTTTGCGACCACGGCTAAATCATGAGTGATCAATATGATGGACATACCGAGCCTTTCTTTGAGCTCCGACATGAGCGCCAAGATCTGGGCTTGGATGGTGACATCAAGCGCTGTGGTCGGCTCATCCGCGATGAGGAGCTTTGGGTTGCAGGCCATTGCTTGGGCGATCATTGCTCGTTGGAGCATGCCGCCTGAAAACTCAAAAGGGTATTGACTGGCTCGTCGTTCGGCCTCGGGAATATTGGCCTTTTTCAGGAGATCAACCGCCGCCTCAAGGGCAGCGGCATCCGATAAACCTCGATGCACCTTGAGAGGCTCAGCGATTTGCTTGCCAATCGTCATGGTGGGATTAAGCGAGGTCATCGGGTCCTGGAAAATCATGCCGATATCCCGACCCCGAAATTGGCTACGTTCAGCGTCTGAGAGCCCGAAAAGGTCCTGGCTTTCGAACCAAGCCTCCCCAGATCTTATTCGTCCGGGCGGTCTAGGAATCAGATCCATTAGGGCCTGAACCGTGACGGATTTCCCACAACCTGATTCGCCCACGATCGCCAGAGTCTGGCCAGGATCAACTTCGAACGAAACGCCTCGAACCGCCTGTACGGTGCCGCCGTAGGTATCGAACTCAACGGCTAGATCTTGAATGCGAAGCAGGGCCATGACTAACCTCGCGCTCTCATCTTGGAATCGAGCGCTTCGCTCAGACCGTCGCCGAGTAGGTTGAAAGCAAGCACGGTGATGCTGATGAAAAGTGCGGGAAAAAAGAGTTCATGGGGGTGGCTGAGCATGGTTTTGACCCCCTCATTACACATCGAGCCCCAAGACGGGGTTGGCGGCGCGACGCCCATGCCGATAAAAGACAGAAAAGCCTCGGTGAAGATCGCGGACGGCACGGCAAAGGTGAGGGTCACCAAGATGACGCCGACCGTGTTGGGAAGGATGTGTCTGAAGATGATGTAGCTAGGGCTGGCGCCGAGCAGGCGTGCTGCCTCGATGTAGCCTTGTTCTCTAATTTGCAGCACTTGGCCGCGCACGAGACGAGCCGTGGCCGGCCAGAGTAGAAGGATCAGTGCGAGCAGCATGGGAAATATGCCGTTTTCACCTGGGCCGATACCAAATGCAATCTTGAAAAGGATCATAAAGAGCAGGAAAGGGAGCGCCACGACAAAATCAGCAAATCGCATCAAAACCTGATCAAATCGCCCGCCGAAATACCCCGCAAAACCACCGTAAATGATGCCAATGAATACGTAAATGAGCGGTGCAACCAGGCCAATGAACAAAGAGACTCGCGCACCTTCCATTAATCGAGCGAGCATATCTCGACCAAGGTAGTCGGTGCCAAAGGGATGGAACGATAAGGTCACTTCGGTGCCAATCTCGGCAGAATCCGCGCTGACAAGACCTCGATCGATGGCTTCACTGCGTTTGATGGACTGGCGTGGCGTCACAACAATCGTGCTCACGGCGTCAAATTCGTCATAGCCGTCGGTCGTGACAACGGAGTAGTAATAAGGCTCGCTCTTTAGATTCAGCCGATCTTCAAAACCGATCAAGTTGCCGCCGTTTAATGTGGCCAGTGGCAAACCGAGATTGACGAGGCCTTCTGGGGCTGAGGTGTTTCGGTAGATCGCGTATCCGCCAGCGTCAACGACCGGACGCCATGTCAGGCGGACATAATGAATGGTGGGATCGCCCTCGGTCTGAAGTTCGCCCACTGAATCGAGCGTGTCGGGATAACCAAGAGGCACTTCAGGATGGTTTTGGTCGATGGGGGCGGCCCAGGATGAGCGGTCCTCAACCAGAACCGCGGTTTTGGCAAGAGCTGGCGCTTGAGAAATTTGATTGAGGTCTTGCTGACTTGGATCAATGGTCCAGAGGAGCGGGCCAATGAGGGTAAAGACCGCAAGGGCCAGCACCAGATACAGAGAAATCAGGGCCCGCTTATTTTGCTTTAGGCGTTGCCAGGCATCTTGCCAGTAGGACAAAGAGGGGCGTGCAATCCGCTCCCGATCGGCGCGCTGCTGCGCCCAGCTGAAATCAAGGGGGGCCGTGTGATCTGAACTCATCGCAACCTGACTCGCGGATCAATAAATCCATAGAGGATGTCCACCACAATGACCATCAGGACCAAAAAGGCGCCGTAAAAGACCGTGGTCCCCATAATGACGGTGTAGTCCAATTGCTGAACAGCCTGGACAAAATAGCGGCCCAAGCCGGGGATAGCGAAGATCATTTCTACCACAAAGCCGCCGGTGGTAATTGCTGCGACCTGCGGGCCGAGCACGGTCACCACGGGCAATATGGCATTCCGCAACTGGTGATGCGTGAAGATTCGCGTTTTGCTCAATCCTTTGGCTTTTGCCGTTCTCACATAATCTTCATTGATCACGTCGAGCATGGATGAGCGCATCAAACGTGTCAGCAGTGCCATG
>JALRJG010000053.1 GCA_023261215.1 Pseudomonadales bacterium
AGTGCCTGACCTTATTGATTTGCGGCATCACCATCGCCGCGATCACGCCTATTAAGGCTTCGAGGTCTCTTATTCTTGGTTTAGCGACGGCGCTGATGCTGGCCATAGCCGTGGTGGTACAAAGGCAGTACTGGCATGACATGCTGATCTGGCACCACTTCGTTTTTTTCATGATGATTCTCGCGGTTCAACCGCTCGGGGCCATCGGGTTCTGGAGATTCAGCAACACGCGCGATGAAGGGGACGCACCGAACGCGGCACCCTAACCACCCCACCCTCGATTGAATCGCTGAAACGAAAGGATCTGACCGTGACCGAATTGCATGACCGACGATTGACGGCTGTCCGCGCCGTGATGGCGCAAGTGGCGAGCGAGACGGCGCTTCACGCGCTGAATCGGGACCGACTGGATCGATTTAAAAGCGCGTTGCTAGAGCTTGCTGGTCAGCCTGAGCTCTTTTCTGAGGGCGATTACCCTTCACCGACCAAAAGCCAAGTCGCGAAAACCTACCTCCTTGCGGAATCGGCTAATCAGGGTCCAGCGCTCTATCTGATCAGCATTCTGCCACTCGGCCCCTCACCCATTCATGATCATGGGACCTTCGCCATCATCGCAGGACTCGAAGGCTACGAACACAATACGTTATATGCTCGCTCCAACTCCGAGACCGGGCCAGGCAAGGCCACGCTGCGCATTTGCGATGAGCAAATCTTGGGGCCTTGCGATGCCTTGGCACTCATGCCGCAGGATATCCATCACATCGATAACCAGCACACCCTGCCGACGCGCCACCTTCATCTCTACGGCACTGCCTTTGAACACCAAACCGGTCGACTGGAATTTGATTTAGCCGCTGGACTCGCGAAACGCATCACCACTCCCAAGGTCCCAGTGGATCGAAGCCGACAAGTAACTTAGTGCATTTTTTGTCACGCGGGGCTCAAGCGAAACGACTTGCGGCGTGGCGCCCAGCCAGAAAACCAAACACCATGCCAGGCCCCAAGGTCCCCCCTGCGCCCCCGTAGGTCATGCCCATGGCCGACGCCATGACATTGCCCGCGGCGTAAAGTCCGCCGATGGGATCTCCATCCACATGAAGTACTCTGGCAAGTGCATCCGTGCGCGGTCCACCCTTGGTTCCCAGGGCACCACTTTTGACCTCAACCGCGTAATAGGGTGGCTGATCTAAGGCGCCCAACGTCGCAGCCGACGTTCCTTTGTTGTTCGGATCACCCCACCAATTGTCATGGGCGCTCTCGCCTCGACCAAACGCTTCGTCTTTTTGGTTGGGTACTACGGAGGTGTTCCAGTGATCTAGTGTTTTGCTCAACCCATCCGCATCAATGCCCAACTTCGCGGCGAGTTCTGCCGCGGTGGCCGCCTGGGTGATCCAGTTGGGCGCTTTGGATCCTTTCGGCACATCGACAAAACCGAATCGATCCATCATGCCTTGGTCAAAAATGAACCAGCAAGGTAGGTTCGCATACTCAAAGGCTGCAACATCCTGCTCATGAAAGGCTGCACCAAAAGCGTTGTAGTTAGCCGCTTCATTGGTGAACCGTCGTCCCTTGCGGTTGACCATGATAGAGCGAGGCCGCGCGCGCTCGGAGGCGAAAAGATGCGACCGAAACCCCTCATCGGTCGGCACTTCGATGGCTGGCATCCACCAGGCCTCGCGCATATTGCCCAGTTTCGCTCCAATTCGCATACACATTTTGAGCGCATCGCCTTCATTGGTGGGAACCGAAACAGGGTGCGTCATCGGGCCCCGGAGAAAGTCGCGGACCATGTCTCGATTCCACTCAAATCCGCCGCTCGCAAGGATCACAGCCCGACATTTGATCTCGTGCAATGCACCTTCGCGTTGATACTGGACCCCTGTGATTTCGCCATCGGTCAGGCGCAGATCAAGCGCCGCTGTATCGGTGAAAATTTCAATCTCTTGTTCAATACATGCTCTGAATAAGTGGCCAATGAGCGACTGCCCACATCCGCGCAAATCTTCTCTTTGACGACGGGCCTTTTCTTCATCGGTCACGCCTATGGGGATCGCGCGACCTAAATTCGATTCGGACATCGACACGGGGGCCGTCCCATAATTGGAACCCACCGTCACGCGATCAGCCGCATCACCCAATGTCTGATATGACATCAATGGGCACTCAAGTGACCGACCGCCTTGGGGTTTGCCGCCAGGAAACTCCGGGTGGTAGTCCGGAAACTCCTCAACCATTTGGAATCGCACCGAGGTGTTAGTTTCGAGCCACGCGACCATCTCTGGACCGACGTCCACATAAGCCTCCGCGAGCTCTGGCAGAATAAGATCATGAGACAGTGAACCTAGATAGGTCAGCGCCTCCTCACGGCTGTCTGGTATTCCCGCTGCTCGCATATGGGGGTTGTTCGGAATCCAAATCATCCCTCCAGACCAAGCACTGGTGCCGCCGAGCTTAGCGGCCTTCTCTAGCACCACAACGCGCGCACCATGACCTCGCGCAGTTAAGGCCGCGGTTAAACCAGCAGCGCCGCTGCCGAGCACAACGACGTCCACGGTCGCTTGGATATCTTCTGACATCACTTTCTCCCCAAACACTAGAATTCAGATCCACCCGCGCGTGTCTGCGCTTGGCCACTCATTCTCAGGTCAATTGGAGTGACAAGCTCCGAGGCAGACCACCATCGAACACTCATCATGAAACCATCGATCACACCGAAACGGCAAGGTCCCTATTCGGGAACAGGGTTTCCGCGCGCTCAAAGCGCTGGGACCCACCGCATATGGGTGTGGCCATCCTCGTTTCGATGAAGGATCACCGGTTGCTGTGCGGCGATGCTCGCTTAGGCTACCATCATCGAATCGACTCAAAGGGGTGACAACATGGCGCAAGCAGATCTGGTGATTCGCGGCGCAACCATCATCGATGGTTCAGGGGCGGCTTCGTTTACAGGTGACATCGCGATCAAAGACGGTGTCTTTACCGCTGTGGGCGATGTGACTGGCAGCGCACGAGAAGAAATTAATGCCCACGGCGCGATGGCGATTCCTGGTCTCGTGGATATTCACACGCACTACGATGGCCTTTGTACCTGGGCTGAGCGGATGCAACCCTCCAGTCATCATGGCGTCACGACGGCAGTCATGGGTAACTGCGGCGTTGGTTTCGCGCCTGTGCGCACCGAGGATCACAATCGCCTGATTGAACTCATGGAAGGGGTCGAGGACATTCCCGGGGTCGCCCTTCATGAGGGATTGCCCTGGGCGTGGGAAAGCTTTCCTGATTATCTGAACTACCTCGACGCACGCCCTTTCGATATGGATATTGCAGCTCAGCTTCCGCATGCCGCGCTTAGAGTCTATGTGATGGGCGAGCGAGGCGCTGCGCGAGAAGAAGCAACCGCAGACGACATTGCCTCAATGCGCAGGCTCACAGCAGAGGCTATTGCCGCCGGCGCCCTGGGTTTCACCAGTTCGCGAACTTTGAATCATCGAAGCATTAACGGCGACCCAACACCGAGTCTAACGGCCGCGAAGGCGGAATTGATTGGCATTGCGGCTGGTGTCCGCGATGCCGGTGGCGCGGTTATCGAGATGATTTCTGACTTCAAAGGTCTGGATGAAGAGTTCGAGACTCTGATGGCCATGGTCGACGCCGCAAACTCACCCATGTCAATGAGCCTCGCGCAAGGGCTTAACCCTAACGGATGGCGAAAAATTATTTCGAAAATCGAGGCTGCGAATGCCTCGGGACGCGTTGTTCGCGGGCAAGTTGCGCCGAGAGCCATTGGCATCACCCTGGGTCTCTCCGCCTCAAGAAATCCCTTTTCTTCCTGCCCATCCTACCGAACGATCAGCGATCTGCCGCTTCCTGCTCGAGTCGAAAAGCTACGAGATCCGGCATTTAGAGCCCAGCTGATTGGTGAAGCCGAGTCGGCATTTTCCGAACAAAGTTTTTTTGATCAGCTTTGGTGTATCGACGCCGATTGGGACTACGAACCCGATCCCGCGCACGCGCTCGGCGCGATCGCCCGACAAAAAGGCACGTCCCCGGTGGTGGAGACCTTAGACGCCATGCTCAACCTCGACGGTGCGCAACTGCTCTATCGCCCCTTTGCCAATTATCTCGATAACAATCTCGATTGCTGTCGCGAAATGATTTTGCATCCCAACACTGTCATGGGACTTGGTGATGGCGGTGCTCATGTGGGCATTATTTGCGATGCCAGTTTTCCTAGTTATTTACTCACGCATTGGGGCCGAGATCGATCAAGAGGCGAGCGTATTGATCTCCCCACGCTGGTCAAAGCACAAACCCAGGACACAGCGCAGGCGGTGGGTCTGAATGATCGCGGCATGATTCGCGCCGGACTCAAGGCCGATCTCAATCTCATTGACTTCAGCAAGATGCGACTTGAAGCGCCTTATATGGTGAATGACCTGCCCCTCGGCGGTGCGCGTCTTGAACAAAAATGCCGGGGCATTTTACGCACGATCGTCAGCGGACAAACCACTTACATCGATGGCGCACCCACAGACCAGTTGCCCGGCCGGTTGATACGCCGTGGCCGCTAGGCGCGGTTCTTAAATTGCCCTGGTCGCTTTTCCATGGTTGAAAGCACAGCCTCGACTTGATTCGGCGTGCGGATGATTTGCGCTTGCAAGACGGATTCTTGCATGAGCAGATCGGCATCGGATGCATCAGCGGCGGAATTAAAGATTTTCTTCGCTGCGGAAATTGCATCTGGATTCTTACCCGCAATCTCTTGAGCCATCTCGAGCGCTCTTGCTCTTGGATCTTCTGAAAGAAGCGTCGCAAATCCTAGCGTTTGAGCCTCGGTCCCTGAAAACTGTCGCCCTGTGTAGGTGAGCTCGCGCACCACGTCGTCCCTGACCAAACTGCGCATGATCGCGGTGCCAGCCATATCAGGAATCAGGCCCCATTTGATTTCCATCACAGACAATTTGGTGTCCGGATGAACAATGCGTATATCCGCACCTAACATCAATTGGAAGCCGCCACCAAAGGCCACACCATGGACCGCTGCGATCACGGGCACGGGAGCTTCGCGCCAAGTCCAGACCGCGTACTGCGCTCGATTGCTGATGCCGTGCGTGCGTGAAGCTAATCCCTCGGTTACGTCAGGCGCCGTCGCCTTCCGCGCGCCCTCCACCTTCGGTGTTTCAGCCATCCGGCCAAAATTCCCCATATCTAATCCGGCGCAAAACGCACGCCCTTCACCAGAAAGCACCACGGCACGAATCGAAGGATCCGCGGCAACCGTCTGACCCGCCTCAATCAGCGCGGCAAACATGGCGTCATCCAGGGCGTTCATCTTATCCGTGCGAATCAGTCGGACATCCGCCACACCATTCTGCACGTCGATAGTGATTCGATCTTTCATCTTCTTTCCCTCTCGTTGCTCATTCTCATCTCAATTGAATCGCGCGAAGTCCTTCGCTCAGACGCGGGCGCCACGATCTCGTTTGCCTGTCAACGCGAAACGACTGATCACCCTACGCAGCTGCCTCGGTCAATCCGCTCTCGGGTTGAAAGGGCTCGTCAGCTCGGATGAAGAACCAAAGCGTCGCGCCGACAAACGCGAGCAACGAACCGGTCGACAGTGCGGCGACCCAGCCCACGTGTTCCGCCAAAAAGGGCATCAAGGGCGCAACGATAATACCCGAGAGATTGCCGCCCGTGTTCATCACGCCGCAAGCCGGCGCGGTGTAGGGTCCCGCAACATAAGTCTGCGCTGACCAAAAGGCGCCTTCAGTCAATTGGGTGCTTGCAAAGCAAAGCGACAACAAACCCACAGCCACATAAGGGGATTCTGCATCAAGCCCCAGAAACAAAAAGACCCCCGCGCCGATGAGCCCTGAGATCGCGGGCAAGCGACACCCCCATCGAGGCCCCCAACGGCGACACAATCCATCGCAGAGCAGCCCACCCAACGTCGCCGTAATCGCACCCGTAACCCAGGGCAGCGCGGCCAAAAATCCGGTTTCCAATATTCCGAAGCCCAGTTCTTTCACAAGATAGTGAAAGAACCAGGTGAAAAAGAGATAAAACACATAACACTGTGCAAAGTAAGCACATGCGAGCAAAACCGTCTCGCGATTCCGAATTAAGGCCTTCCAGGCACCCACCCCTTGATCTTGGGTTAGCCCATCACGATTGGCTTCAATCAAGGCGAGCTCTGTTGCATCCATCGCCGGATGCGCCGACGGCTCATCTCGGGCGTACCACCACCACAACCAGAAAAGGCCAATACCCACGGGGACAAAAACATAAAACGAAGCACGCCAGCCCCAATAGACCATGATGAATGCCACGAGCGGCTGAGCCAACGCTGCGCCTAACGTGAGACCGGTGCTCGCCACCGCATTAGGGATCGCCCATTGACCAACCGGGAACCAGCGTTCGACCGCAGCGGCTTGCACTGGGAACATCGGCGCATGAGCCACCCCCAACAAAAATCGAACCCCCATCAAGGTGCCAATCACCCCGGCGGTCGATGTAATCCACAACCCTGGCAAGAACCCCGTCAGCCAAGACGCCAACACCCAGAAGAACCCGGCACCGAGAAGGGTACGACGAGGACCAAACCGCTTGCCCAACACACCGCCCGGCAACTGGAACATGGCGTAGCCCCAGATGAAGCTCGCGTATATCCAACCCATTTGAAGTTCGCTGATCTGCAGCTCAGGCATCATCTGCTCACCCGCGACATGGATGTTCTGCCGCATCAAGTAAGCAAGAAAGCTGAGCGCAAAAATGACCGTGTAAAACCGCCAGCGAACAGGGATTCGATAACCCATCAAGAGGGTGTGCCCCTATCAAAGGTGCCTGTCTTAGGGGTCGATGGATCAGCTGGCACGTTAACCGCATCAGCGCGCTGGACACGCGCCATCGGCGCTCGAACAAAGTTCATGACTCAGACATCGCAAGGCGCTCACGAACATAGCGGCGGAGATCAAGGCTGTAGTCCTCCATTGGCGCATAAAATCCTGACTTGAAAACCGTGTTGCTCATGCCTCGCTGCACACTCTCGCAGATGGACCAATCCTGTTGATTCACCAAATCCCAAAACGTCACTGCATCGCTCGGATCGAACGCGTCACGCGACATCTCATCGGGGTGAAACAAAAAATCGCATTGAATCCGCGTTTTTGTTGCAGACATTGGCCACACATAGAAAGCCGCGACGTGGTCCATGGCCAAACTCAGCATCAAATTAGGGTAAAAGAGCTCGCCCTTATGATGCGTCTTCTCGGTCTCGCTCAGCCCCGGGAAGGGGGCACGGTTGGTTTCACCACTGAATGTAAAGGTGGTCGCGCCCGCCCGATGTGGCACCCCCTCGTCCCAATCAAGCGCTTGACCGCCGCCCTGACGAAACGCTGGCACGATTTCACACAACTCGGGATGAATCGGCCCGCAGTGGTAACACTCGTTGTAGTTCTCAAGCACCACTTTCCAATTGGCCGCGACTTCATAGGTCTTTTGCGCGCCTACCTTCAGCTTATCCAGCGGATAGCGCGAGATCCGCGCTACGCCCTCGCCCAAGTGATGGAGTAACGGGTCATTAAGCGCCGAATCAACGCGAACGAAGAGAAACCCGGCCCAGATTTCAGTTTCTATGGGGTGCAACGAGAGCGCCGCGCAATCGATTTTGAGATGCGGCGCGCCTCGGAGTGGGCCCGATAAATGATAGCTCCATGCATGATAGGGACAGGTGATGGTGGCTCCGAATCGGCCCGACTTTACGCCGCCATCCGGCATAGGAATCAACTCGGCACCTCGATGACGACACACATTGTGATGCGCAACCACACGGCCGTCTTCCGCGCGAACAAGCAGCATCGAGACGTCACCCACGACCATTGCCAGATAATCACCCACCAGGGGCATTGCGTCTGCTCGACCCACGCACATCCACCCCCGTTTAAACATCGCCAGAAATTCACGTTGAAATTCCGCAGCTTCAACGTAACTTGCTCGAGGCAATGTGGGCTCCAGCGTGTCATAACTCATGATGGTTGTTTTCCTCGCCAGTCTCTTGCCCCTCGAGGTGGGTTAAGACCGTTTCCATTGAGCCGCGCGCGCTCGGCCGCGCGGGGCCATTGTTCATCCTGCGCGATGACTGTGCATCGAGCATCTAGCAGTTTACCCACGCGCAAAAACACTCGCAGGCGTGACTGAGTTCATCGGCTCATCACGAAGATAAAGTGAGGCATCGTCCTCGATAAGTGCCCGCGCAAAGGCATGGCCGCTGTAGACCGCATGCGCAATCGCGCCGGGGGCTTGCGCATCGCCCACAAGGCTCAGCGTTGATGCTGACAGCGGTCGGTTAAGCAAGGCCTGATACAAGTCATCATTAGGTTCTCGATGTCCGACTATCACCACAGCATCAACGTCTCGCTCGATCTGCTCGCGATGAAACAGATTGGCAAGCGTGGCCCGTGTTCCGTCAAAGGCTTCGAGCGTTTGAGTGGTCAATATCTCAACCTTTTCTTTCGCCAAGGCTTGATAGACATAAGGCAATTCGTTCGTCATAAAGGTCCACGGCGATGCATGACCTGACGGCGTTGCGTAGATCACCTTGAAGCCTTCGGCACCCAAGTGTTCGGCAACCAGTCCTCCCAAGTA
>JALRJG010000054.1 GCA_023261215.1 Pseudomonadales bacterium
GCATCGAAGTCGTCTCCAAACTCTTCTAACGCTTCGAAGTATTGCTCATCGTTTAGCAACTGACCACGCTCAAGCGTTGTCATTCCTGGCTCGATTACTACAAATGATTCGAAGTAAAGCACACGCTCGATATCACGCAGCGTCATATCCAACAGTAGGCCGATTCTGGACGGTAAGGACTTCAGGAACCAAATTGTGCGCAAGGTGCGGCCAACTCAATGTGCCCCATTCGCTCTCGACGGACTTTTGCTAGTGCAACTTCGACGCCACACTTCTCGCAAATCACACCGCGATGTTTGAGACGCTTATATTTGCCGCAAAGACATTCATAGTCTTTGGTGGGTCCAAAAATCTTGGCGCAAAAAAGACCATCCCGTTCGGGTTTGAACGTCCGGTAATTGATCGTTTCTGGCTTCTTGACTTCGCCGAACGACCAAGCCCGAATCATCTCTGGTGACGC
The DNA here is from genome assembly GCA_023261215.1 of Pseudomonadales bacterium. Taxonomy (GTDB): domain Bacteria; phylum Pseudomonadota; class Gammaproteobacteria; order Pseudomonadales; family Azotimanducaceae; genus UBA9926. The sequence continues at coordinate 461 of JALRJG010000054.1, forward strand.
CAAGCCAATCTTCAAAGAATCGAATTCTTCTGATTGGCCTTGGGCGCGCAACATATTCAGTAAGTCTTTCACAGTATTCCTCCAACAAGGGGGCGGTTAGCCCATAGAATTTCGGTTCGCTCTTTCGGTTCTAATCTCTAGTCGTGTTCCAACTCGATATCGATCCCCAGCGAACGAATTTCCTTCACCAAGACGTTAAAGGATTCGGGCATTCCCGGCTCCATACGATGATCACCATCCACAATGTTTTTATACATCCGCGTGCGGCCATGAACGTCGTCAGACTTCACGGTCAGCATCTCTTGAAGCGTGTAAGCGGCGCCGTAAGCCTCAAGCGCCCACACTTCCATTTCACCGAATCGCTGACCCCCGAACTGCGCTTTACCACCCAAGGGTTGCTGCGTGACCAGGCTGTAGGAACCCGTTGACCGCGCATGCATCTTATCGTCGACCAAGTGATTCAGCTTCAGCATGTACATGATCCCGACGGTGACTGGACGATCAAATTGATCTCCAGTACACCCATCAAAGAGGATCGTTTGACCATCCTGAGGCAATCCAGCGAGCTCAAGCATCTTCTTAATCTCGACCTCATTGGCGCCATCAAAAACCCCTGTGGCCATTGGCACGCCAGCGCGAAGGTTATTCGCAAGCTGAACGACTTCTGCGTCAGACAAAGAGTCCAAGTCTTCGATGCGACCGCTCTGGTTGTAGATCTTTTCCAAGAACTTACGGATCTCAGCGACTTCCCGCTTAAGGTCAAGCATCTCGCCGATTTTGATTCCAAGACCCTGCGCAGCCCACCCCAAGTGGGTTTCTAGGATCTGACCCACGTTCATGCGCTTAGGTACGCCCAAAGGGTTCAAGACAATGTCAATCGGACGACCGTCAGCATCAAAAGGCATATCTTCTTCGGGCTTGATCACCGAGATCACGCCTTTATTACCGTGACGGCCAGCCATCTTGTCGCCAGGTTGGATACGTCGCTTAATCGCCAAGTACACTTTGACGATCTTCAACACGCCTGGCGCTAAATCGTCGCCGCTCTGAAGCTTGCGTTTGCTCTCCTCAAACCGCTCGTCCAGGTCTTTTCGACGGGCTTTAAGTTGAGTCTCAGCTGATTCTAGAAGCTCGTTAAGATCATCTTTCTCCATTCTGAGCTTGAACCAGTCTTCAGCGGGCAACTCTTTCAAATAAGCAGCGGTCACTTTGTCGCCCTTCTTCAGCTTAGGCCCTGCGATCACTGGCTTGCCGCTTAAGGCGCTGGAGAGCCGCTCATAGGTTGCGTTTTCGACGATGGCATACTCGGCCTCAATATTTTTGCGAACCCGGGCCAGCTCCTGCTGCTCGATATCTTTGGCGCGCTTATCTTTTTCGAGGCCATCGCGGGTGAAAATGCGAACATCGATGACGGTGCCGTTGGCTGAACTTGGAACTCGAAGACTTGTGTCTTTAACATCGGACGCCTTTTCACCAAAGATGGCCCGAAGGAGCTTTTCCTCTGGTGTCAGCTGCGTTTCGCCTTTGGGCGTCACTTTACCCACCAAGATGTCACCCGCCGCGACCTCAGCGCCGATGTAAACAATGCCAGACTCGTCGAGCTTACCGAGCGCGCCTTCGCCAACGTTCGGTATGTCGCAGGTGATTTCTTCAGAACCCAACTTAGTGTCGCGCGCGATACACGTGAGCTCCTGGATATGAATCGTCGTGAACCGGTCTTCTTTAACGACTCGCTCTGAAATCAGAATCGAATCTTCAAAGTTGTAGCCATTCCAGGTCATAAACGCGATGCGCATATTCTGACCGAGGGCGAGCTCCCCCGTATCGACGGACGGTCCATCGGCCAACACATCATTCTTGGCAATAGTGTCGCCTTCGTTGACCAAGGGTCTTTGATTGATACAGGTGTTCTGGTTGGATCGCGTGTACTTCACGAGGTCATAAATATCGACCCCTGCTTCTCCGCTCTCGGTCTCACTTTTGTTGACACGCACCACAATCCTGGCAGCGTCCACTGTCTCAATGACACCGCCGCGCTTGGCTGTCACACAGACGCCAGAATCTCTGGCAACGACTCGCTCAAGGCCTGTTCCCACCAGTGGCTTTTCCGCAACCAGCGTAGGCACGGCCTGCCGTTGCATGTTGGATCCCATGAGCGCTCGGTTTGCATCATCGTGCTCGAGAAAGGGAATTAAAGCGGCTGCAACTGAAACCACCTGCTTAGGTGACACGTCCATGAAATTAACGTTTTCGCGTGCCATCTTGGTGAATTCACCTTGATGACGGACGTCCACTAGATCCTCAACCAATTGCCCTTTCGAATCGAGCTCAGCACTCGCCTGTGCAATCACATAATCCGATTCAACAATGGCAGAAAGGAACTCGATTTGATCGGAAACCTTTCCATCGATGACTCGACGATAGGGGCTTTCAAGGAATCCGAAGTTGTTGGTACGCGCATAGGTTGCAAGCGAGTTAATGAGTCCAATGTTCGGCCCTTCAGGCGTCTCAATGGGGCACACGCGCCCGTAGTGCGTTGGGTGCACGTCCCGAACTTCAAACCCTGCACGCTCTCGAGTCAGCCCGCCTGGGCCTAACGCAGAAACCCTACGCTTATGCGTCACCTCCGAGAGCGGGTTGTTTTGATCCATGAACTGCGACAGCTGAGCTGAACCGAAGAACTCCTTGACGGCAGCCGCGACAGGCTTGGCGTTGATGAGATCCTGAGGCATCAACCCTTCAGATTCTGCCAAACTCAGGCGCTCTTTCACGGCTCGTTCTACCCGAATCAAGCCCAGGCGGAAGGCATTCTCTGCCATCTCGCCCACTGAGCGCACACGACGGTTGCCCAAATGGTCGATATCGTCGACCACGTCATAGCCGTTACGAATCGCAATCAGTTGTTTGATTACATCGACGATGTCATCGTTGTCCAACGTGCCAATACCAGATTCTTCTTCCCGACCCAATCTTCGATTGAACTTCATTCGACCCACAGCCGTCAGGTCGTAACGGTCATCGCTGAAAAACAGGTTGTTAAACAAGTTCTCGGCTGCGTCTTTCGTGGGCGGTTCGCCAGGCCGCATCATGCGGTAGATTTCGACCAAGGCCTCCAAACGATTGCTGGTTGGATCAGCGGTTAATGTGTCAGAAATAAATGGCCCACAATCCAGGTCGTTGGTGTAAATGGTTTCAAACTCGTGAATGCCGAGTGCGTTGAGCTGTTCGAGGACCTCATTGGTCACCACAGTGTTGCATCCAATCAACACCTCGCCTGTTTCCTCATCGACCTGATCTTTGGCCAAGCGGTGCCCACACACGTATTCGGCAGGGACTTCCAACTCAGCGAGATTGCGCTTTTCCATCTCACGAATATGGCGCGCAGTCACTCGAGAACCCTCGGGCACAAGGACTTCGCCCTTGTCGTCTTTAATCTCGAACTGCGCCGTTTCGCCCCGGAGCCGGTTGGCGATCAAATTCAACCGGTAACCTGATTCGGTGATCTTGAAGGTATCAGTCTCAAAAAAGGTGTCTAGGATCTCTTCACCTGAGAATCCAAGCGCGCGAAGCAAAATCGTAACCGGCAACTTCCTGCGGCGATCGATTCGTGCATAAACGAGATCCTTGGGGTCAAATTCAAAATCCAGCCAAGAACCGCGCATCGGAATCACGCGGGCTGAATAGAGGAGCTTTCCTGACGAATGGGTCTTGCCCTTATCGTGATCGAAGAACACCCCAGGTGATCGATGTAGCTGAGACACAACCACTCGCTCGATACCATTGATGACGAAGGTACCGTTTTCTGTCATGAGCGGGATCTCGCCCATGTAAACTTCTTGTTCTTTAATATCCTTAATGGCTTTGTTCGACGAATCTTTATCGTAAATGATGAGTCGAACTTTAACTCGCAGCGGCGCCGCATAAGTGACGCTGCGAGACTGACATTCTTTAACGTCGAATACGGGACGCCCTAAGCGATAGTCCACGTACTCCAATGCCGCATTCCCTGAATAGGATGCAATCGGAAACACTGACCGAAAAGCCGCGTGGAGTCCTGCATGGTTACGGTCATCAACTGCTGTCCCTTCCTGCAAGAACTGCTTATAGGAATCAACCTGGATACCCAAGAGGTAGGGGATATCCATGACCGTAGGCAACTTACTGAAGTCTTTCCTAATTCGCTTCTTTTCCGTGTAAGAATAGGCCATTCACGCCTCCGATTTATTTAAGTGATTTCGCTTGCCCAACTGCATCACTTGGTCGGGCACCACCGAGTGGTGCCCGCCAATATGACGATCGTGCGGCTATTACTTCAGCTCTACTGAGGCGCCAGCTTCTTCTAGCTGGTTCTTCAGATCTTCTGCTTCCGCTTTGCTCACACCTTGCTTGATCGAAGATGGTGCTGAATCCACCATGTCTTTTGCTTCTTTCAAGCCGAGGCCTGTGATCGCTCGAACCACCTTAATGGCGTTCACTTTCTTCTCGCCACCAGAGACTAGGATGACTTCAAACTCATCCTGCTCTGCTGCTGCGCCGGCATCACCGCCCGCTGCAGCTGCTGGTGCCGCTGCTACGGCCGCTGCCGCTGAGACACCGAATTTTTCTTCCATTGCTTCAACCAACGCGACAACATCCATCACGCTCATTTCTGCAATTGCATCTAAGATTTCTTCTTTTGATAATGACATCAGTCCTATCTCCGTTTGTTTCAGACCGTTCAGGCAGCCTGTTTTTGATCACGAACCGCTGCAACAACCCGCGTCACTCGGCCTGGGATATCGTTCATGGTGCGTACCAGTTTGGTCACTGGTGCTTGCATGACCGCCATCAGCAATGCGAGCGCTTCATCGCGCGTGGGCAACTTAGCCAGCGCATCAATTTGCTCTGCAGGAAGCAGTTTGCCTCCAACGCTGAGCGCCTTGATCTCAAACGCTTCTTGCTCCTTAGCAAAATCCTTGAACAACCTCGCGGAAGCTCCTGGATCCTCTAGAGCAAAGGCCATGACACAAGGCCCAGTCAGCGCTTCATTCATGCATTCAAAGTCGGTGCCCTCAAACGCACGCTTAGCGAGCGTGTTTCGGATCACGCGTACTTGAACGCCTGATTCTCTGGCTGATCGTCGAAGTCGAGTCATCGCATCAACCGAGACCCCCCGATAATCTGCCATCACAGCTGACAGTGCGGCCTGCGCAGTTTCGTTGACTTCTGCAACAATCGCCTGTTTCTCTTTAAGTCCAATCGGCACGTGTGTACTCCTTGACTCTCCCTAATGACCCTAAGACTTGCACTCTTTGGGCGTTTCTACGGCGACAGGATCCATGGCTATGAATCGCCCTCCACCGTCTGCGTAGGCCTGCCTAGGCAATTTAGTCAGCGTGAGCTGAACCTACGGTCTTTGACGAGCGGTGACCGATGGCCAGCCACTCCAAAGAACTTTTAAAATTCGATTTATGCTTCCAAAGACGCTTGATCAATCGAGATCCCAGCGCCCATGGTCGTTGATAATGTGATTTTCTTGACGTAAACGCCCTTCGCTGAGGCAGGCTTTGCTTTCTTCAGATCTGAGAGAAGCGCCTCCACATTCTGCTTAATTGCCTGCGGCTCAAAACCCACTTGGCCGACACCACCATGAATGATGCCGTTCTTGTCAGTTCGATATCGAACCTGTCCTGCTTTGGCATTTTTAACAGCCTCTGCAACGTTCGGTGTGACCGTTCCGAGCCTGGGGTTAGGCATCAAGCCTCGAGGACCAAGAACCTGGCCCAGCTGACCCACAACACGCATAGCGTCCGGCGATGCAATGACAACATCAAAATCAAGCTGGCCTGCTTTCACATTGGCCGCGAGATCATCCATTCCAACGATGTCGGCACCCGCCGCTTTGGCCTGCTCAGCACTGTCCCCTTGAGCAAAAACCGCCACACGGACCTGCTTTCCGGTGCCGTTAGGTAATACCGTCGCGCCTCTGACCACCTGATCAGATTTTCTTGGGTCAACACCCAAATTAATGCTGACGTCGATTGATTCCTTGAATTTTACAGACGACAGTTCATTGAGAAGACCCACGGCTTCTGTGATCTCGTAGGCTTTTTGAGGATCAACCTTTTCTCGGAATGCTTTGACTCGCTTACTTAACTTAGCCATTAGTTAACACCCTCCACTTCGATCCCCGCACTTCTTGCGCTTCCTGCAATCGTGCGTACAGCTGCATCCATATCTTTCGCAGTCAAATCTGGCATTTTCGCTGTCGCAATTTCCTCTAACTGAGCGCGCGTCACTTTGCCCACTTTTTTGACATGAGGCTCTGGACTTCCACTCTTAATGCCGGCTGCCTTTTTCAGCAAAATAGATGCAGGCGGCGTCTTTTTAATGAAAGTAAAGCTTTTGTCCGCATAAACTGTGATGACAACAGGAATTGGAAGTCCTGGTTCCATGCCTTGAGTATCGGCATTGAACGCTTTACAGAATTCCATGATATTGACACCCCGTTGCCCGAGCGCCGGGCCCACGGGCGGGCTTGGGTTAGCCTGACCAGCAGGCACTTGCAGCTTGATATAAGCGTCGATTTTTTTTGCCATGTTTCACCTCTTTTTGGGTACGAACCCCGCACTCACGGCACTTGCAATTAGCTCGTTCCGCGGCAGGTCCCCGCCTATTTTGTCTTCTCGGCAAGAGGACAAAATGTCGTTAATTCGATCAGCCTTTTTCGACTTGACCGAAGTCCAATTCAACCGGCGTCGACCGGCCAAAAATTGTGACTGCAACATGCAGCCGGTTCTTCTCGTAGTTGACCTCTTCAACAACCCCATTGAAATCATTGAAAGGCCCGTCAACCACTCGAACCAATTCACCAGGCTCGAAGACCACTTTCGGAGTGATCTTCTCACTTCCGACTTGAACTCTCTGAAGGATCGCTGAAGCCTCGGCCTCAGAGAGTGGCGCTGGGCGATCCGCTTTACCCCCAATAAATCCCATGACACGAGGCGTCTCTTTCACCATGTGCCACGTTTCGTCGTCCAACTCCATTTGAACCAAGACATATCCTGGGAAAAACTTTCGCTCGCTGCGACGCTTCTTCCCAGCCTTCATTTCAACGACTTCTTCTGAAGGCACCAGCACTTCACCAAATCTTGCCTGTAGACCCGTGAGCTCAATTCTTTCTTTGAGCGCTCGCATCACGTGCTTTTCAAATCCCGATAACGCATGGACGACGTACCACTTCTTATCCAAAGCCGGCCCTTCCTTTTTCTAAAAAACACTTCAGGTTTTAACGCCCTTACGTGTTTACGTCCTACCTCATTCGCTTTTCGCCACGCCAAACACAAGGGGGCGAAGTCAAAGGCGCTTAAGTGCCACGACTAACCAATCGTTAGGCTGACGATATAACTCAGTCCACTATCGATGAGCCAAAGCACCAGGGCGACAAGAATCACCATCACCACGACGATCAGCGTTGTCTGTGTTGTCTCTTGGCGCGTTGGCCAAACCACTCGCCTGATTTCAACTCGCGCCTCTTTTGCCAACTCCCAAACGCTGTGACCCGCCGACGTTTGTAAGGCGACCGCTAGGCAAACGCCTGCTATCACGATACCGATCAGCACTCGAACCAACAGCGAGGTCATTGCAAATTCGGCATTAGCGTAAATGCCCGCGGACAAAAGCCCCGCGACCAACAGCCACTTAAGCCAATCTAGAGAGTACTTAGCTTCGCTTACCGAACTCATCACCTAACCTATATTCTCTTTCTTCGCACGCCGGGGACGCGAAACCCCGAGACCGGAAACATACTGCTCCGGCTCAGGGTTACGATTTAGCTATCCAGCCGATCGCACATTTTCAATTGCGTGGCAGGCCAGGAGGGAATCGAACCCCCAACCTGCGGTTTTGGAGACCGCCGCTCTGCCAATTGAGCTACTGGCCTGTGACTTAGTCAGGCCGCGCATCCTACCAGCCTAAAAAAAAAGTTCAATGGCTTTTGCTCAAATTTTTACAGCCTAGAACCCTAAATTAAGGCTCTAGGCCAGCCTATTTATTACGCTTGGTGCGTCAAGCAGCCTTCTGCAAACACATAACGCACAGACGCAGGCAACATCTGCCCCATCAGCGGACAATTTTCACCGCGCGATAGCCACTCCGCCCCCACCAAGGTTGGC
>JALRJG010000055.1 GCA_023261215.1 Pseudomonadales bacterium
TGTTGAGACGACGTCAGAAGACCCAGATTTTCAGTGGACCGTTGCGAGTCCCTTCAAGCTCGATCGCCAGACGAAAAGACCGATTGCGGATCCGCCGAGGCTTGGCGAGCATACGGTCGCGATCTTGAAAGAACTTGGCCATTCGGACGAACAAATCGACCAATGGTCAGCCCAAGGTGTCATTGGTGATCGTGCCTAATCCAGGCTCGGGTCGTAACCATTCATCGTCACCACCACTTTTCCAATGACTTGCCGGTCCCTTAGCATCGCGAGTGCATCAACGGCTTTGCCCAGAGGGAAATGCGCGCAAACGTAAGGATCGATGTGGCCAGAGGCTAGAAGTTCGTACACCGCATCGCGACACTTAATACCGAGGGCAGGATCCCGTCGGCCAATCTCGCCGGCACGCACCCCGATGACGCTGATTTGTTTAATCAGAATGTGATTCACCGCGGCCTTGGGCCAAACGCCGCTGGTGAAGCCGATGGTCAGGATTCGGCCCCCCCAATTAATGCAACGCATGGATTCATCGAACACACTGCCGCCGACGGGGTCAAAAATGACGTCGGCGCCTTCGCCGGCTGTGAGTTCTTTTACGATTTCGCGAAATCCCCCGAGACTGCCATCGGGACAGGTGTAATTAATGACATGATCGGCGCCTCTTGTTTGCAGGACTTCGAGTTTCGCGTCACTCCCTGCGGTGGCGATGACTTTTGCACCCATGTGTTTGCCTAAGTCCACCGCAGCCATGCCGACACCGCCCGCAGCACCATGTACGAGCAGCGTCTCACCGGCTTTGAGCTGACCTCGGATCGCCAACGCCACGTAGGCTGTGAGATAGGCCGTCGCATATCCGGCGGCTTTGGCAAAGCTGACGCTCGGCGGAATGGGTCTGACCGTCTCGGCCGCCACATTAATGCGTTCGGCGAAACCGCCTACGCGACTACCCACGACGACTCGATCCCCGGGGTTAAACCCTGTGACGTTGGATCCGACCTCGGCCACGATGCCCGAAAATTCGCCGCCCGGTGCGAAGGGTAACGCTGGCTTAAATTGGTAGCCGCCTTGAATCATCAAGATATCTGGGAAGTTTGCGGCGCAGGCTTTGACCTCAATTTGGATTTCGTCATCGCTTGGCTCGGGCAACTCGACTTCATCCATTTGCAAGACTTCGATATGCTCTGAGAGTTGATGACATCGCATGGTGGCGTGGCGCATAGTTAGAATTCCGCGGAGAAGAAACCCGATGATATCGATTGCTGGTTGCGCCTGCCACGATGAATGCGGTGGCGAGGGTGACAGCGCTCATCGTTGGACTGCGTGGTCATAGAGTGCGGCTCAATCATCCAACGCTTGGCGTTGGTTGAGGGAGAAGCGCTGAGGCGGTGAGGCATCAGACCCTATTGCAGGATCAACGCATTGCGCCAAACTGCACCCCGGCCCTAGCGAAGACCGAAAGAACGCCGCCCCGAGTAACGTGAGCTGAATCAGCGGTCGGGTATGCCGCTAAAAGCCGTGAAGAAAAACCCAGATCAAGATCATAGGAGATCACAACATGGAAGGCATCGATGAGGCCAAAGTAGGCGCTTGGCTTGAAACCCAGGTTCCCGAATTTCAGTCGCCTATTCGCTACGATCTGATTACCGGTGGGCACTCCAATCTGACTTTCGCCTGCACGGATGCGAACGGTCGAAAAGTGGTCCTCCGTCGACCGCCGCTGGGTCACGTGCTCGAAAGTGCGCATGACATGGGACGCGAGCACAAAATTATCTCAGCGCTTGAACATTCGGGGGTGCCGGTACCCAAGACGTTTGGCTTGTGCCAAGACCCAGAGGTGAATGGCGCCAGCTTCTACGTCATGGACTTTGTCGAAGGGGTCGTTCTGAATGATTCATCCGTGAGCGACGCGATCAATCCCTCTGATCGTGGCGACTTAGGACGGCACGTGATCAATATTTTGTGTGACCTGCATGCGGTTGATATCGATGCCGTGGGTTTGGGTGATCTTGGGCGGAAGGAAGCTTATTTAGCCCGGCAAATCAATCGGTGGAGCAAGCAGTGGGCGGCTTCTAAAACACACGAAATTCCAGCGATGGAAGCGTGTCAGACGCTGCTTGCTGAGCGGATGCCGGACCAAGTGGGCGCGAGCATTGTTCACGGTGATTTTCGGCTGGGCAATATGATTGTTGAAGGTCCTAGGGTCCTGGCAATTCTAGACTGGGAATTGTGCACGTTGGGCGACCCCTTAGCCGATGTTGGATACGTCTTGAATAATTGGTTGTCCGCAGATGAAGTGGAGGTTCTCGGTGAGGGTGATCAAGCACCGACCGCGGCTGGCGGCTTTGGCACGCGTGATGAGTTGAGCGAGCTGTACGCCAAACGCACAGGACGAGATCTATCGAATATCAACTATTACCGTGCCTTCCAGCACTGGCGGTTGGCCGCAATCGGTCAGGGGGTCTATAAACGGTATTTGGTCGGCGCCATGGGCGATTCGCGCGATGTGGATCTGGACCGACAAAAAGAAGGGGTGGCTCGCAGAGCACAATCGGCGCTTGATCTGCTTGAATCCGCCTAGCCCGGTCTGAAGGAGGGCTAGGACGCGCGGATCAAGCTACGAATCTCGTTACACTCTGCGGCGTCGAGGGGGGTAACGCCCTTTGTTGACTCGGCTGAAGGCGCTTTTAACTGCCATGATGTGAAGTAACGCAGGGTTCGGCGATATCGACGTGGCTGCAGGACTCCTAATGCAGCGTTGATTTGGAGGCGCCCATGGCGGTGAGGCGTTTCATGGCAGCGGCCTTGAGCTCTTGATCACTGGTGGTCTCGATAATCGATCGATAAATCTGCTGTGCAGCTTCCAAGTCTCCGCGCATTTCTTTAACGGAAGCGGTCTGTAACGACCATTGGGGCGCTGAGGGGGTGAGGGTGCGTTGTAGGCGCAAGCTCCGCTCGACTGCGTTCCAATCGCGCTTGCGCCAGAAATGTTGTTTTAAGTTTTCGATCAGCCGAAGCAGCAATGCGCGAGGTGAGGCGGCCTCAAGGTGTTGGTCGGTCAATGGGTGTCTCGGGCCGAGATTTTGCTTCAGCAGCGTTTGGCAGTCTGCATGGCTCAGCTGGCGCCCCGAAAAGGGATCGATCACGGCTGCATCAAGGGCTTCATAACCGACCAGCACGTGTCCAGGAAAATTAATCCCCCAAGCTTTGAGTCCCAGACGTTCGGCCAGGCAAAGATGAACCAGCGCAAGCGATATGGGAATGCCCCTTCGTGTCGCCAGAACCCGGTCGATATAGCTATTTTCTGGGGCGTAGTAATTCTCCGCGTTGCCTTTGAAACCCTCGAGCTCATGGATGAATCGAGTGAGTCGAAAGGGATCAGCGCGAACTGAGAAATGATCCTCGAAGGATGCTGCCAGCCGATTGAACGCTTGGCTCACGTCGTCCGCTGTGGTTTTAGCTTGGTGATCGGCCGAGACAAGGGCTGCCATGCGTTCCAATGGCAGGTCCGCATCGGGTAAGCGAGCCAGCTCGCTGAGTTCGTCAATGATCGAGGCCATGGCTTGCACTTTACAAGAGTTAGAACGCTATGCAACGCTCGGATCCACTGGAGGACAAGACCATGCTAACGATCTATCACGCTCCTGGAACGCGATCGATGCGCGTTATCTGGCTCTGTCATGAGCTGGGTTTACCGATTGAAATTGAAACCATTCCCTTCACGGCGGATTTTAGAGCCTCCCCCGAATGGCGCCAGAAGAGCCCGACGGGCAAAGTGCCGGCCATGCAAGATGGCGCGCTGGTCATGTTCGAGTCTGGGGCGATGGTGGATTACATCCTCGATCGCTATGGGGAAGGACGACTTCGGCCTCAGCCAGGCAGTCATGCGGATGCTATCTATCGGCAGTGGTGCTGGTTTGCCGAGGCGACATTGGCGCGCCCCATCGGTGACGTGGCGCAGCACACCCGGGTTCGAGCGCCTGAAGATCGCATACCCGCGGTGGCAGATGACGCGCGTCAACGCGCTCTTGCGTTTCTACAGGTAGTGGATCAGAGCTTGGCCCAGACGGACTATCTGTTGCCGGAAGGGTTTACAGCAGCGGACATCATGATGGGCTATTCGCTGATGCTCGGTGAGAGACTGGGGGTGTGGGATGCGCACCTCACGCATCTCGTTGCCTATTATGAGCGGCTAAAAACCCGCCCAGGATTTCAGGTGGCCGCCACAGCCTGAGCCATTGATGACCTTGGGTTCAGCTTGAATTGGCCCTCTGAACCTTTTGCTCAGGGTTTCGTTGCGCGGCTTTCGCTGATCGTTTCGCGTCACGATGTTGGCGCTGTTGGTGGCGCGCTGAATCGCCTAAGTGCGACTCGCCGCGTGATTGAGCGAGATCGATCTGCCTTTGTCGCTCTCTGAACCGAGCCCGGTCAGCTTCGGAGGTTTCGTCTGCGCAGTGGTGGCATGACTCACCACGGATGTATTCGGGACGCTCGGTGTCCACTGGCTTAAGCGGACGTCGGCAGGCATGGCATTGAATGTAGCCTGCGGGCTCCAGTTGATGATCGACGGCGACGCGCTCATCAAAGACGAAGCAATCCCCCTCCCAGAGCGATTCCGCACTGGGCACATCCTCGAGATACTGCAAAATACCACCTTCGAGATGATAAACCGATTCAAAACCCTGGGACTTGAGATAAGCCGTCGATTTTTCGCATCGGATACCACCCGTGCAGAACATGGCGATCTTTTTGTCTTTGTCTTGATCCAGATGCGTTTTTACGTATTCAGGGAAGTCGCGAAAGCGAACGGTGTTTGGATTAGCCGCCCCTTTGAAGGAGCCGATCGCGACTTCGTAATCGTTTCGAGTATCGATCAGTAACACATCGGGGTCTTCAATTAGGGCGTTCCAGTCCTTAGGCGATACGTATTCACCGGGCTGAGTTGGATCGAGATCGGGTTGCCCCATGGTGACAATTTCCCGTTTGAGTTTCACTTTTGCGCGTAAGAAGGGATAGTCCTCGCAATAGGACACTTTGGCATTTAACTCAGCGAAACCCGGAATCGATCGAAGGGCGTTCAGCATCGCGGGTGCCTTCGATGTTGGACCCGCGATGGTGCCGTTGAGGCCCTCTTTCGCCACTAAAATGGTGCCTTTCATGTCATGAAGGTCGAGCAGTGACCGCAGATGAGTCTGCAGCGTTGACGGTGTTTCGACACGATGGAATTTGTAAAAGGCCATGACCGTGATGGGAAGATTTGCCCCGGCTGGCGTCCCGGGTACGGACTTAGAATCTGGTTCAGCCATTGAAGGGATGCCCCTGCCAATGATCAACGGTGGCAAATTCGTCCACCGGCCGACGTTTGAGTTTGGTCAGTTGTTTCACGGGCTCGCCCAATCCAATGAGACAGGCGATAGCGTGCGTTTCTGGAATACCCAGCAGCGCCTTGGCTTCGGGTTCATGATTGGCTAAGAAGGTGGTCAGAACGCCTCCAAAGCCTTCATTTCTCGCCGCCAAAATGATGTTCCAAGCGAATGGGTAAATTGAAGCGCCAGGCACCACGGCCACACGATCAAGCGACTGATCAAACGCTGTCACTTTGGCAAGGTCCACGGTGACGAGCAGCGCTGCGGGCGCGTCGGCAAGTTGAGAAGAAAAGGGCATCTCTGGCGACATGGCGTCGATCTCTTCCTGGGTCACGTGGGTGGCATGAACGCTTGAGAACGGGGTTTCACCCTTCATGGCTTGGGCTTTGTATTGTTTGATCGTCGGCGCCATAAGATCCGCAAGCTGATGCCGCAGATGACGATCTTTGAGCACAATGACATGCCAACCTTGCCGGTTGCCGCCACTCGGTGCGAAGCGAGCATGTTCGAGAATTCGATAGAGGGTTGCGTCATCGAGTTCTCGGGGGGTGTAGTCTCGAGCGGCGAAGGCCGTTCGCATGACCTCGAAAGTGTCCATAGCGTTCTCCTAGGCCAGGAATTATCCATGAAATAGACCCTGAACTCACATCCAATCGGTATCGCTCGTGGACCTGTGGTCACGTGGACTCGGCGCCGAGTGTTGTGCAGCAGGGTGATTCGTTGCTCGCAATCAGGGTAGAATCCTCAGACGAAAAGAGGGCATTAAACTGTGTTGGCCATTGGCGCGAAGGCACCGGATTTCACACTAAACGACCAAGAGGGCGATGCCTTCAATTTGTCGGAATCCCTCAAGCAAGGCCCTTTGATTCTTTATTTCTATCCGAAAGACGATACGCCTGGATGAACTAAACAAGCCTGTGGCATACGTGATATGCACGAGGATTTAAGGCTTGGCGGCGCGCAAGTGGTTGGTGTGAGCCCACAATCAGCCGCGTCGCATCGAGCATTCGCAACTCGATATCAACTCCCGTTCCCGTTGCTCGTCGATCAAAATAAGCGCGTGGCGCGAGCTTACGATGCGCTGCTCCCTTTTGGGATTGGCCTTCGTCGTGTGACCTATCTGATCAATCAGCAGCAAATCATTGCCGAAGCTTTAGAAGCGAATTTAAACGTGGGCGAGCACCTTGATTGGCTTCAAGCATTTGCTAAAAAGGCCAAATTGTCAGAGTAAAAAGGTGTCAGGGTCATAGGTTGTCAGCGTCATAGGTGGCGCAACGTGAAGATCGAGTGCTCTAACGATCTTTCAAGGCCAACCGCAAGACGAGCGACCGGCTAGAACGTGATGTGAGCTAAGGTCGTCGCGCGAGAACCGAATCAGCCAACAGTCTAGAGATGGAAGGAAAAAAGATGGTCACGGAGCGTTTCAAACACACGGCCTTCGTTCGAGTCTTTTTTACCTTGCTGATGTTAGGCTTGCTGCCATCCGGCGCCCAGGCTTGGTCCGATACTGGCCATCGACTGACCTGTGATTTGGCGTTTACCCAGTTAAAGCCTGAGGCTAGGGAGACGCTTCGAGCGTGGATGCGTGCGATGCCTTCTGAGCACGCCGAGACATTTTTATCCCGCAGCCAGCCCGAAGTCAGCGATCTGTGCGTGTGGGCGGACAAAGTTCGCAAAGATAAAACCTATGATCGTGTCGCGAGTTGGCACTACGTAAATGTTGATCGAACCGCAACCGAGATCGATCGAGCAGCCTGCGTCACAGGCTGTATTCTGACCGCCATTCGTACGCATCTGGACCTTATTCAAGAGACTGGCCTTAGTGAGTGGCCAAAGCTTCAGGCCCTGATGTTTTTGATGCATTGGGTCGGCGACATTCATCAGCCTATGCACGTGAGTTTTGCCGATGACCTCGGCGGTAATCGGGCGAAAGTGCTCGGCTACGAAGATTGCAACAATATGCATGGCGTTTGGGACTATTGTCTCGTGAAGGAGACAGGTCAGGGCTATGCAGCGCTCCTCGATAGGTTGAAGCTCGCCACACCAGAACCATTCGGAAACGAGACGTTAGACCCGGATGTTTGGGCGAACGAGTCGCTCACGATCGCACGCCATCCCCGAACACAGTATTGCCGATTAGAGGGTGGTCGATGTGAACCCTGGGCGAGCCGGCAGTATCAGTTGGCCGATGATTATCAACAAATGAACTGGCCAATCGCGGCGGCGAGAATCCAGCAAGCCGGCGGGCGCCTTGCGGCGCTACTTAACCATGTGTTGGTCCCAGCGTCTTGAGTGTTGAACACGCGGCCCTCCAACTTCGAGTGCGGGATCTAAACGCCGCGCTCTTTTTCTATCAAAAGGGGCTCAAAGCGGAAGTGCTCGGTGTGTACGAAGGCTTTTATGCATTTGTGCGATTGGGGAGCACCGAAATTCATTTGAAGTGTGTGGCGGACGAGGACCCAGGTATCGCTTACGTTCAGGAAATGGAACATGTCACCTTGTATTGCTGGACTTCATCGGTCCAAGCTGTGCTCGAGTTGTTCGCGCGAGAACCCTTGGGTGGGCGCTTGGTGCGTGATGCTGAGCAGACGCCCTGGCAGACCCTTGAGGCGGTTCTTGAAGACCCTGATGGCCACCGTGTTTATATCGCAGAGCGTCTGACAAGTTAAAGCTGACCGTTGCTCGCGCGATCTTTTGATCTGCCTCTTGGGTGTGGCCCTCCCTCGCTGAGGCGCCGTACAACCCTGAGAACGAGGGGAAGAGGGGACAAACGCATGTCGAAAGACGGCCAAAAAAACATCGTTGCAGTGATCGGCATTACGATCGCTCTGGCCCTGGGGTTTGGTGTGACCTTAGCGCTCGGTGGGCGCTCAGCAGCAACGCCTTGGGGTGTCGACCTCGTGACCTTATGTGTTTGTGTCGCCTTCGGTGTTCAGTGGCTCATGTTTATACCCGCCTATGCGTTTAAGACGGAGCGCTACTTTGACGCAACAGGCAGTCTGACCTACATCACGCTGGTGGTGGTCGCACTTGCGCTGGGTGCGGCGGATGATCGGAGTCTATTGCTTGGCGCCATGGTTTTGGCTTGGGCCCTCCGTCTCGGCAGTTTTCTCTTTGTCAGAGTCTCGAAAGCAGGCGAGGATCGCCGATTCAGGACGATGAAGCATCACTTTATGGAATTTCTGATGACTTGGACACTTCAGGGTCTCTGGGTGGTG
>JALRJG010000056.1 GCA_023261215.1 Pseudomonadales bacterium
CCAATTTCCTGCTTGATGCGTTCCGCCGTGGTGTCCCCAATCAGGCTACCTTGCGTCCGTCGAACATAGGCAATAATGGCATCATCAAAGCGATCACCACCGACTCTGACCGATTGCGAATACACAACACCATTCAAGGAAATGACAGCGATCTCAGTGGTACCGCCACCGATATCAATTACCATCGTTCCCACGGCCTCGTGCACCGGCAATCCTGCACCGATGGCAGCAGCCATGGGTTCCTCTATCAAACGCACATCTCTAGCGCCAGCACTAATGACCGACTCTCGAATCGCGCGTCGTTCGACTTCGGTCGCTTGGCACGGCACACACACAAGAACTCTCGGGCTAGGCCTGATAAAGCTGTTTTGGTGCACCTTCTTAATGAAATGTTGGAGCATCTTTTCCGTCACTTGGAAATCTGCAATCACGCCATCCTTCAATGGCCTAATGGCTGTGATATTCCCAGGCGTTCGACCCAGCATACGTTTGGCATCAACGCCCACGGCCGCAACTGACTTTTGATTGTTGTGCTGCCTAATCGCCACCACAGAAGGCTCATCCAGAATGATGCCTCTCTCCCTGACGTAAATCAGCGTATTGGCGGTACCCAAATCGATCGAAAGATCGTTGGAGAACAAGCCTCGAATCCGTTTAAACATGAAGATCCACCCGCATCACTAGGATCAATTAACACTACGTAAAATCAAGCAGCGAACGTTTTTGCTGAGTTTCCACTAAGCAACTTTTGACGCCGATTGGCAAGTTCGCCAAACGGCTTTAGATGACGCTAACGTGGGCGTAACTCTAGCACCTCGCCTTAATCAGTGACAAGCAATTCGTATTTAAGATACTGTTCTCCATACATTTTTTAAATCATGTCGATAAACTCGTCCGGATGCGGGCGCCCTCAGCTCAGCGAGCCTGGGTTCGAGCCGCGTTGCAGCAAGATGGCATAAACATTAGCATGAGCGCTTTTTTAAATTTGGAGCACGGCATGGGGCACCAGATCGACGATCCAACGCTTGACCGAGTCGCGCAGCTGGCACAACTCAGTGTGCCCGGGCAAGACCGTGAGGCCGTCAAAACCGCGTTGAATGACGTCCTAACCTTAGTGAACGGTCTGCAGTCCCTTGATACGTCGGGCGTTGAACCCATGGCTCACCCTTTGTCGATTCAGCAACCCTTGCGATCTGATCAAGTGACGGAGTCAGATCATTCTGGGGCGATTCCGCATTTTGCACCGTCGCACGCGGATCATTACTTTCTGGTGCCTAGGGTCATCGAATGAGCATTGAGTTTGACAGTATTCAAACGCTCCGAGAGGCATTGGACGGCAAAGCAATTTCAGCGACTGAGCTCACGAAGCACTTCCTCAGCCGCATCGATCAGCTAGATCCCAGCCTTAACAGTTACATCACCGTTGAGCACGAGCGCGCCCTCTCGACCGCGGCAGCGATCGACAAAAAACTCATGGCTGGAGAACGAGCCACGCTACTCGGCATTCCCATTGCGGAGAAAGATATTTTCTGCACGGAAGGGGTCAGAACGACAGCCGGTTCAAAAATGTTGGCGGAGTATCGCCCACCATTTGACTCGACGGCCACCGCCAATCTGGCTGCGGCAGGTGTTATTCGTCTCGGTAAGTGTAATTTGGATGAATTCGCGATGGGTTCATCCAACGAGAACAGTTACTTTGGCGCCGTTAAGAACCCCTGGAATCAGGAACGGGTTCCCGGTGGATCCTCTGGGGGCTCGGCCGCTGCAGTCGCAGGTGGGCTTTGTGTTGCGGCAACGGGCACAGATACCGGTGGGTCCATTCGTCAACCATCGGCTTTTTGCGGCTTAACAGGCATTAAACCGACTTATGGCCGGGTTTCACGCTGGGGCATGATCGCCTTTGCCTCGAGTCTCGACCAAGCAGGCCCCATGGCGCGTTCCGCGGCGGATGCTGCGCTTTTGCTTGAAGCCATGGCAGGTCCCGATGAAAAGGACTCATCTTGCCTGACTGTCTCCGTTGATCCTTACAGCACCCTGATTCGGCAACCGCTTGAAGGCATGAGAATTGGCATCGTCCGATCACTGTTGGCCGAAGGCTTGTCCGAGTCGATTGCTGAGGCCTTTGAGGATTGTCGAAAAGGGCTTGAGAAACTGGGTGCAACCTTTGTTGAAATCGAATTGATGCATCACCATCACAGTGTCGGCGCCTATTACGTCATCGCTCCCGCCGAAGCCTCGGCGAATCTTGCTCGCTACGATGGTGTTCGATTTGGATATCGTTGCGAGGATCCCGCAGACCTCCAGGATCTTTATCTCCGATCTAGAAACGAGGGATTTGGCGATGAAGTCAAACGACGAATTCTGGTGGGCACCTTTGCGCTCAGCGCCGGCTACTATGACGCGTATTACAAACAAGCCCAACGAGTCAGGCGACTCATTCAGGGCGACTTCCTACAGGCGTTCGACCAAGTAGATATGATTTTGACGCCGACCACGCCAACCACGGCCTTTTCACTGGGTGAGAACACCGAAGATCCTGTGGCGATGTACTTACAGGATATCTACACCATTTCAGCCAATTTAGCCGGCTTACCGGCCATCAGTTTCCCGGCGGGGATGAGCCTCGGGCTGCCGATTGGCCTGCAATTAGTTGGACCTCATCTAAAAGAGGCCACACTCCTTTCTTGTGTTCATCAATTCCAACAGGTGACCGATTGGCATCACCAGCATCCGAGGAATTGGGCATGATGAACTTCCCTGGCTGGCAGGTCGACATCGGGCTCGAAATCCATGCGCAACTGAATACCGCATCGAAGATATTTTCCGGCAGCGCAACCGCTTTTGGGGCGACCCCGAACCAACAGGCCAGTTTCATTGACATGGGCTTACCCGGCGTTCTTCCTGTGGCCAATGGCGCCGTGTTCGAAAAAGCCGTCCGATTTGGGCTAGGCATTGGCGCAAAGATTAACCGCGTATCTAAGTTTGACCGGAAGAACTATTTCTACCCCGACCTGCCCAAGGGCTATCAAATCACGCAGATGGATGAACCCATTGTCCTTGGGGGTCAAGTCACGATCGAGACTGAGGAAGGGGAAAAAATCATTCGAATTACACGTGCCCACCTAGAAGAAGATGCTGGTAAGTCAGTCCATGACGCTTACGATGACGCCACCGCCATTGACCTAAACAGGGCAGGCACGCCTCTTCTTGAAATTGTGTCCGAACCCGATATGAAGTCAGCCGCCGATGCGGTGGCCTATGCTCGAAAAATTCACCAACTGGTCACTTATCTCGATGTCTGCGATGGCAACATGGCTGAAGGCTCGCTTCGATTTGACGCCAACATCTCCGTGCGACGCGTGAACGAAGAGACATTGGGTGTGAGAAGTGAAATCAAAAATCTCAATTCGTTTCGGTTCCTCGAGCAAGCAATTCACTTTGAAATCGAACGTCAAATTCAGACGTTGGAGTCAGGCGGTTCGTTGATCCAAGACACTCGACTCTTCGATCCCGACCGAAAAGAAACTCGACAAATGCGCAGCAAGGAGACATCCACCGACTACCGGTATTTTCCAGAACCCGACCTGCTGCCAGTGGAACTTTCCGACACATTCATCGATCAAATTCAAGCCGGCATGCCTGAATTACCTGATGAAAAATCATCACGGTTTCAGTCGGAGTACCGCCTGACTGAGGCTGACGCGAGACTCCTTGCCAACGATTTAACGCTTGCTAACTACTTCGAAGCCGTCGCACAAGGCGTCACCGATCCCAAGACTGCCGCGAACTGGATCAAAGGCGACTTGATCGGAAAGCTTAATGAAACAGAAACACAGATATCCAGCACACCCGTATCGCCCAAACAACTGGTCGAGCTCATCGGATTGATCGAACAAGATGTCATCTCTGGAAAGATCGCTAAAGACATCTTTCAAGCGTTATGGTCAAAGGAGGCCGACTCGCCCAGGGCCTATGTGGAGGAAAAAGGTCTCAAACAGGTTTCTGATGCTGGCGCCCTCGAGCCGCTCATTCAGACATTAATTGACGCTAACCCCAAGCAAGCCAATGACTTGCGCGAAGGCAAAGATAAACTGATGGGGTTCTTTGTTGGTCAGGTTATGAAACAGACGTCGGGCCAAGCCAACCCTCAGCAAGTGAACCGCATTCTTCGAAATCTTTTAGGCCTCTAGGCCAAATCAGCCTGCCTCTGCCTACACCGATATCAGAAGGTATCGAGGAACGTCTTAATGCGAGCCGCATTAACGCCCAAGTCGCTCTGGCCCACGCGCGAGACGGAGCGAACATCAATAATCGACCGATCCGATTCCGAGCGCACTCGAACGACAACATCGTCCTTGAATCCAAACCAGAAGGTGGTATCGGTGGCCTCAACGACCCCCAGCGCCTCGCTCACGTTAATAATTTCGAGGCCCATATCGCGGAGCACCACTTCGGCTCGCGCGAGCGCAGCAGCCGGCTCCAGGGTCACCACTTTCGTTTCAAGGTAGGGATAGAAAGTTTCGTGCAACGTTTCCATTTGGTCAGGCGTATGCTCTGCATCTCCAAACACCAGATCGTTAGCCGCATAAAGACGACGCTTCACAGCCTCGTGAAACTCAGGCGGATCCATTGGATTCGTCGTGATATCGTGGATCGGCGGCACGGCGCGGGCGTTTGAAATGTGAGGCGCCATCACCACCATTGGGAGAATCGAGCACAGTGCCGCGACAATGGCAGCGCCGCGACTGACCGACACATCTTTGATCTTAAAGAACACCAAAAGCGCGATAAGCGCCACAAGATTCAAGGCGCCCCCCGCGACCGAGAGCATCACGCCACCAAGCGATGCCATGAGATCGATCATGCCGGCTTTATACGCGAGCGGACTCAGTAGCAATATCGGTAGTAGGCAAATCCCGAAGACGAGATTGATTTTCTGGCCTGTGTGCATCTCTTGCTCCCTTTATTTTGTGTTTGTGCCTGGGGTCGTCGACCGCGACCACTCAATAGGATTCCCATTATCCCGCTTATTGCCAAGATATTCGCTGGGTTCGAGGCGTTTGTCCGCTCCTTGACGAACTCGCGGCTTAAACAGGAATCGATTCGATACCTATTGAGCCGGATTAGCTTCATCATTTGCACCGCATTTTACGTCGGTTCAGACTGATCGTCCTTCCAGCTGAGTTCTGACGCACTGAATAATTTGGCATGTATTTGAATCACCCGCCTGAGCATGCAATCTCGTCGCA
Organism: Pseudomonadales bacterium; assembly: GCA_023261215.1. Lineage (GTDB taxonomy): Bacteria > Pseudomonadota > Gammaproteobacteria > Pseudomonadales > Azotimanducaceae > UBA9926. The sequence goes on from JALRJG010000056.1 coordinate 5,250, forward strand.
AACGGAAGCGATATGCCAGGGCTCGAACCGAACGCCCAAAAGATTATGACTAGGATAGCGCCATTTAACCCAGCCAGCGCGGACCATCGACTGGTAAATCGACGTTTTTAGAAATCGGCGAGAAAAGCTTTGCTCACCCAGTGCCACATCACCCACATCGAAGTCTCCTATAAAATGAAATGAGTACCCGGCTGGCGCACGATTTCTCGAAGCCAGTGACAGATTGCCTTGCGCTTCAACGACTTTTTCAAGATAGAGCAACATTTGTTTCGGATGACCTCGATAGCCTGAGGTCAGCATCACCGATGACCCAAATTCAGCCTCCAGCCGCTCGAACTGCTCAATCGCGTCACCGCTCAAAAGATACTCCCCATACTTCGGATAGAAGATCAACGCCTCCTGAGCGTGACCCGCAAGGAACTGATTCGAAATGCGTGGGCCGTTGAAGCCGAGTGATTCGGAGGATCTATTAAAAATGTCACGCAGGAAACGAATGTCAGCAACGGTCAAACGGCGCGAGGCTAAGCCCGCGGAATGCTTGAACACCGCCTCGAAATTCAGTGTCGTAAATCGGCCGTGGCCCACAAAGGCCTCCACATCACGAAGCCGCTCGACGACCTCACGCGCCAGTTCAAGTTCTAGTGGGTTCAAAAATTGATCGTTTTCAAACACATCGTCCGCAGCCACCATGCGGTCAAAATAATCTCGGTCAGCCGTTTCAGTCCCCGACTTCAATTCAAATGCAGCAAGAAAATCTTGCAACCGAGGTGACGACGGGGTGGCAACTAACTTGGCAGGGGGTGTCGTCATCTTCAGAGGCCCCGTTTGTTCGGTTGCTCCTTCAACTGACTGAATTAAATAGAGAGCAAGCATCAGGCACCCAGTGCGCAGGCCAAGCATGAGACTAACCTTGTCTGCGCGCCCCAGGAGACGCAAACGTTAAAGCGTACAGGGGTCCTGGACGCGCGATGTTGGAGCGCCATCCAAAGACGAGCTGGATCATTGGGCTAACAACAGAAGGCTCACTGTGCAAACAGCCCCAGCGTGGCGCGACCTTTCAAAAAAACTTCAACGGGCGTCTCGACCTCCCGCAACGAGGTCAACGGATCCCCCTCGACCAGGATCAGATCCGCGCTTAAACCCTTCTTTATCCGGCCTAACTGATCAGACACACCCAATGCTTCGGCGGCATTACGCGTCGCCGCAGTCAAGGTCTCTGCGGGACTAAGCTCCGCCATCATCGAAAAGACATCCAACGTTTTCGGCAGATCTGCATGAAACACGTTCGGAATCCCTGCATCCGTTGAGGCAACGAATCGACAGCCCGCTTGTTTCATTTTGCCAAATCGAGCCTGGATCGCCGCTAGACCCTCAGGATTCTTCAAATGGCGACGCCAATTCAAGTTGACGGTGGGCGAGACCCAAATGCCCTTGGCAGCGATCGTCGCTGCCAGGTCGGCGTCAAAGTGTTTTCCCCAACCGGAGGGCCCCACCCAAGAGCAATGCTCAATCGTGGTAACACCCGCATGCGCGGCGTGACGAATGCCGTCAACCCCATGGCAGTGTGCAGCAACCTCATAACCGAGCGCTCTCGCATGATTCACCGCATGATCCATTAATGCCTGATCAAATTGCGCATCTGCGGGCTGACTGCCTGGCGTGATACTCCCACCTGTGGCCATGATCTTAATCAGATCAACCCCTTTCGAATGCTGGCGATCAAGAACAGCCAGCGCTTCTTCAAGCGTCGTTGCTTCGCCCCCCCAGAAGTGGCAGTGCCCCCCTAGACTCGTGAGTGGCTGCCCTGCACAAAGAAGTCGCGTGCCCTGATGCTTGCCTGACCGGATCTCATCACGCACGGTCAGCTCCAGCCAAGCGCCGCCACCCAAATCTCGTGCGGTGGTGATCCCAGCGTGCAGCATCATCTTTGTTCGGTGACGCATAGCCTCGAGCTGAATGGACTCGGGCAACTTGCCATGCGCAAAGGGATCGGTCACCTCGGGATCGAGGCCAAGATGAACATGCGCATCGATCAGACCGGGAAGCGCGGTTAGACCCTGACAATCAAAAGCGAGTTCACCCGGTCGAACCTCGTCTGACTGTATTGGCTCAAACGTGCCATCCTCGAGGATTCTTATGGCATTAAAGACGTCGCTATAAGTCGCGTCCTCCCCAGTCCAGACCCTCAAATTTTTTAACAACATACCGGCTCTCATCCTCTTTTTTTACCTGAGTATTGTGTCTCGATCGCGTCGGTTGGGCGACTCAACCGAGCACGGCGCCCCGCATCACCTAATTGCCAGACCCTCAAAAGAGCGGAAGGCTATCGCCGATTGAGCGATAGAATTTCGAGCAATCCCGTCAGAATCAGGTCACCCACCATATGATCAAAAATTCGCTCCTGCGCAAACAAATGCACGAACCCACCCGTCCCTATGACCAAGGGTGGCTCCTCAGGAAACACCTGGGCAGTAATTCTCGAGACCAGTTCACGAATCATCCCAACATTTGACCAATAAAGTCCTGACTGAATACTCTCGACCGTGGTGGTCCCCAGCGCGGATTGCATTGGCACTATCTCGACGGAAGGTAACTGAGCAGTTCGCATTTCGAGCGCTTCCATGGCGAGACGGACGCCTGGCAAGATATTTCCCCCTAAAAATGTCTTGTCTTTGGTGACGGCACAAACCGTCGTGGCCGTTCCAAAATCCGCAACGATGAGATTACGAGAGGGAAATAATTTAATAGCCCCGACCGCATCTGCGATTCGATCAGCGCCCACTTCTTTTGGGTCTCGGTAAGCAATATTAAGTCCAGTCTTAACTCCCGGCCGAAGGACCAGGGGATCAATTCCGAAATATTTTTGAGCGCAAGCCCTGAGAGAATAATTAAGATCCGGCACCACACTGCAAATGACAATATCGCGAACAGCGCTTGGATCAATATCGTTTTCCCTTAAGACTCCCCTAAAGAACACACCCAATTCATCAGAGCTACTGCGTAACTGAGAGGTTCTTCTAAACTGGGTGACCAATTGACCCTCGTTGAAGACACCCCCAAACACCTGCGTGTTGCCCACATCCAAGCACAAAATCATGACGTCCTCCTCGAAATCGTCTTAAAACGCGGCGCAACCCTTGCGACGCTATCCACTCATTTGACAGGCAAGAGGACGGAACAGTCAGGGGATCGTTCACTGGGCGATCAGCGGCACACTCGTTGAAACTATCGATCCCATTGGGTACCTGTCGCTTACGATCAAGTCCACTTGGCGTCACATCGCTTCAATCGTTGATTAAAGGCAGACAAACTATAAGAGGCGGG
>JALRJG010000057.1 GCA_023261215.1 Pseudomonadales bacterium
GTTTTATGGGTAGCGCCGTGCCCTCAGCGATCCGGATTGATAACCAAACAGCGATTCAGATGGTGAAATCGAAGTTGAATGGCCATCGAATTTTGAATGCCCGCCTTCGATCCGCTGGGGGCACCCCACAGTATCAGATCAAGGTGCTTTCTCCTGAGGGCGTGGTGTCAATGATCTATGTCGATGCCGCAACTGGGCGAATATCGGATTAGTCCATGGCAGATCGTGTCTTACTTCTTGAAGACGACGAAACGCTTCGAGGTCAATTACTTACTTTGTTGAGCGATCGAGGCTATATCGTCGACGGTTATGCTGATGGCGCGAGCGGACTTGATCGCGCCCTAGAGGGACATTTCGATATCGGTGTGATCGACCTGGGGCTGCCAAAAAAACCTGGACTCGAGGTGGTCAAGGCGTTGCGGGCTGCCGGCATCGATGTCCCACTGCTGATTCTGACAGCCAGGACGGATTGGAGCGATAAGGTTGCAGGGCTTGACGCGGGGGCTGACGATTATTTGGCCAAACCCTTTCACCTTGAAGAACTCATCGCCAGAGTCAATGCGTTATTGAGGCGCGCGCGAGGCGAAGTGCGATCGTCCTTGTCGCTGGGTTCGCTTGAAATCAACTTGCGAGAACAAATCGCCTACCTCGAAGGGCAGGCCATGCCCCTAACAACCTACGAATATAAGTTGCTCCACTTCCTGATGATGAACGCCGGGCAAACGCTGTCCAAGTCTGATCTCGCTGATTACCTCTACGATCTAGACGGGGATCGGGATAGCAATGTGATTGAGGTCCTAATGGGCCGCTTACGAAAGAAGCTTGCTGGGGCCTCGGGAGCCCCAGCGATTGAGACTTTGCGAGGGCGTGGCTATCGGCTATGTCCAAGTGAGGGATGAGCAATCGTTTGCGCTTTGTCTCGCTTCGTTCACGGCTTGTCGGCGCGGCGCTGCTTGGGCTTTCACTCGCAATGGCGCTCGTTGGGATCGCACTTGAAAATGCGCACTCTGCGAGCATCGATACGGCCAGAATTGAGCGGCAGATTGCAGAACTGTACGGATTGATCGCTGAGGCAGACGTCTTTGAAGGACGCTTATCGTTGCCCGCACAACTGCCTGACCCGGCATTCAACCGAGTGGGGGGCCAACGCTTCGCGGGTGTCTTTGATGATGTGGGGCGATTGGTTTGGGCGAGCACGTCACTGACGTTACTGGATGGCGAGTGGCAGGCCGGTCTTCCTCGTCTACCGGCTACGGAGCGCGGAAAAGCATCAGTAATATCGCTAGATCTTGAGGCAACAGAGTTGTTGGGCCAACGGATGACGATCCGGTGGCAGACCGATGAGTTGCAGGGGGATTACACCTTCTTTGTTCTTGAGTCGGCCGAGGTCGTCTTGGCTGAGGTTGGTGCGTTTCGACAACGATTGTGGCTTTGGTTGAGCACGGCGGTTGGGCTGGTCTTGGTGATGCAACTGTTCATCCTGAAATGGGGATTAGCCCCCCTCGCCAGGTTTACTCGAGACCTTGAGCGAATGCGAGCCGGCACTTTGGCTCAATTGCCGGACGGTGAAGTTCAGGAGCTGAAGCCGCTGGCGGGCGTATTGAATCAATTGGTCACACGGGAGCGAGCACAGAGTGAGCGTTATCGGCAATCTCTCGCTGATTTGGCACACAGCTTAAAAACGCCGGTCACGATTCTTCGCAATGAGTGGACAAGACGGTTCCGCGTCGGAGAAGCGGAAGGTTCAGAGTCGGACCTTGATGATGCAACGCTCAGCCAGTTAGACGAGATTGAACAAAAGATCACCTATCAGCTTGAGCGCGCGGTGCTACAGAGCTCTCCGCTGGTTCAGGTGCCGATTGCAGTGGAGCCTGTCGTCCAGGGCTTAATCCGGGCGATGAACAAAATGTTCCATGAGAAAACGGTGGTTTGGGACATTGACCTTAGCCAAACTTTAATCCGCGTTGACCCTCGAGATCTGAACGAAATTCTGGGGAATTTGGTTGAGAATGCCGTGAAGTATGGTGCGCAGACGATTCGCATCAGTCTCGGGCAGGAGGGCAATGATGCGGTGCTGGAGGTCCAGGATAACGGGCCGGGCATTCCGCTCGAGCGACGAGCTGAGGTGATGGAGCGAGGGCAAAGGGCCGACACGAAAGCCCAAGGCTATGGGATCGGCCTTGATATCGTGCGGCAAATCGCGGAACGATATGGCGCTGAGCTCGAGTATCGGGTCTCAGAACGCTTCGGAGGCGCCGCTTTTAGTATCCGCTTCGAGGGGTTAGCTCAAATCCCGTTGTGAGTCCCGTCACATAACGGTGCCTTGGCTGTCTTCTTACAACCGCAGAAATACAGGGTTTTCGAGCTCTCGGCAGTATGTTTCATGGGTAGAAGTTCCGTCCCTTGATGCGAGCCATCACAAAAGGGCTGGTTGGCGCTGCGTCCGCACGCGCACCAGAAGTAAGTTTTTCCCGCTTCAACGTCAACGGCGTAAGGTGCTTTTTGTGCGATGACTACGTCACTCATGGGGTTTCCTCCTCTTAGCGTGAACCATGCTACCTTGATGAATTCGTCTTTCACAAGCCATAATGCTGGGCTTTTAATCCTTTGGCCCTTGCGCCTCGGCTTTTCATCGGAGTAACACCATGGACTTTTCATTTTCATCTGAGCAAACCCTGTTGCAAGACAGTGTCGAGCGCTTTATCCAAAACGACTATGGGTTTGATCAGCGTCAAAAGCTGACCGCAACGGAGCTTGGCTTCAGCCGAGAGCATTGGGCCCATTTCGCTGAATTGGGTTGGTTGGGTTTGCCTTTTGCTGAGGAAGATGGCGGGTTTGGCGGTACAGCCATCGATACCATGATTCTTATGGAAGCCTTTGGTAAGGGATTAGTGGTCGAGCCTTATGTGTCCACAGTGCTCATGGCGGGCAGTGCCCTGGCTCGGGCGGGTACCTCCGCTCAAAAAGAAACCCATCTAGCCGCGATCATTGCTGGCGAATGCCTCGCGAGTCTCGCCTATATTGAGCCTCAATCAAGATTTAATCTGAGCCATGTCGTGACGAAAGCGGAGCCGGCAGGGGATGGCTGGATCATCAACGGTTTCAAAGGCGTTGTTCAAGGCGCGCCGAGCGCTGATTTGCTCATTGTGTCCGCCCGAACAAGTGGAGATGAGCAGTCTGACGGTGGCCTGACGATGTTCCTTGTTCCCTCAGATGCAGAAGGCGTAGCGCGACGCAACTACCCAACCATCGATGGCTTTAGAGCCTCAGAAGTGACTCTCAAAGATGTTCGAGTCGGTGCAGACGCTGTGCTTGGTGACGTCGATGGTGGGTTGTCCGTGCTCCAATATGCAATTGATCAAGGCACGCTTGGTGTTGGGTCTGAAGCGGTTGGCGCGATGGAGGTGTTGTACAAGGATACGGTTGAGTATTGCAAAACCCGAGAACAGTTTGGGCAACCCATCGGTAAGTTTCAGGTTCTGCAACATCGAATGGTGGATATGTTTATCGAGCATGAACAGACCAAATCTTTAGCGTATATGGCCGCCATGCGCCTGGCTGACGATTACGATACGGCCGCAAGAAAAGCGCTCTCTGCTCTGAAAGTGCAGGTTGGTAAAGGCGGGACCTTCGTGGGTCAAAATGCGGTGCAACTTCATGGCGGTATGGGGATGACCAACGAGCTGAATATTGGGCATTATTTCAAGCGTCTAACCGCCATCGAAACACTGTTTGGCAACACCGATTTTCATCTCAAGCAATACGCTGCCTTGTCCTAGACAATCGCTGAAGCACCGCTGCCAAAGTCAACTGCTGTTGGCGCTAAAGGAGCTGAATGATGGGGAGTATTCCTGACTGGTTTTGGGAAGCCGTAGATCAAAAGCCGCAAGATCATTATGTGGCGCACGGTGATATTGATCTGCATTACTTATCCTGGAATGAGGCGGGTCAAAGGGATCTGCTCTTTATCCACGGGCACAATGCGCACGCGCATTGGTGGGATTTCATCGCGCCTGCGTTTTGCGATGCGTTTCACCCGATCGCAATGGATTTGAGTGGTATGGGCGACTCCGATCATCGCGATGCTTATTCCGCCGAAGACTACGCCGATGAGGTGGTGGCGATCGCAGATGCGGCGGGGTTGGCAAACGACGCCTTGGTGGTGGCGCATAGCTTCGGCGGCATCATGGCGCTCCGCGCTTGCGCAAAATACCCTGATCGGTTCGGGGGGCTCGTTTTGATCGACTCTGGAGCGAAACATCCTGACGATCAAAAACCCAGAGAGCCCGAGCGATGGTCCAAGCCAAAGATTTACCCAGATTTAGAGATTGCTCGCTCGCGGTTTCGCCTTCAGCCGCCCCAACCCTGTGAGAATGAATATTTGGTTCAGCACATCGCCAGACATTCACTTGAATCAATGGACGATGGATGGGTTTGGAAATTTGACGAGGAACTGAACTCTCGAATGAATTGGGACATGGATCCAGCTGCTGACGTGGCGTCGATCCAAATGCCTATGGCCCTGATTTATGGCGCGAACAGCGAATCCTTCAGCTCGAAAAGCGCCAAGCATATGGTTTCTCTTGCTTCAGGTCTTGAGGTGATCGAACTCGCTGATGCGCAACATCATCTGTTCCTTGATCAGCCCGAAGCGTTTACGAAAGAGCTGCGAAGCATTTTGACCCGCTGGTCAGCTTGAGCAGGGTTATAAAATAGATCCAAGCCAGTCCCCTGAGCCCTGCGTCTGAGGGGCACTCTTTTTTTGCATTAGCGTCGGGGAGCCCGAATTAGACCGGGCGTCTCTAAGTCACTTGCCTGAGCGCGTTGCCTCCATGATTGGGTTGAGCTATGCGATCAAAGGTCCTCTGTTTGAATATCCGCTTCCGTTCCAGTGTTTGGGGAGCGAATGCCCGGCCGGGAGTTCTGGTCGGCAGTGTCTCAGTGTCACGCATTCATTTTGAATGGACCCGAAGGATTTGCAGCCATTCTCATTCAGCGCAAAAAAAAAGGAGCCCGAAGGCTCCTTTGTGCAGTCCCTCATGGATCTAGCAGGCTTCGAAAAGGCCTGCCGCGCCCATGCCGCCACCAATACACATGCTGACGATTCCGTATTTTTTGTTACGGCGACGCAGCTCGCGAACCAGATGGCCGGTCAACCGGGATCCCGTCATCCCAAACGGATGACCAATCGAGATCGAGCCGCCGTTGACGTTATAGATTTCAGGGTCGATTTCGAGGCGATCTCGAGAGTAGACGCACTGAGATGCGAACGCTTCATTGAGCTCGACGAGATCAATATCGTTGATCGTGAGGCCATTGGCTTTGAGCAATTTTGGAATCGCGAAGACCGGACCAATGCCCATTTCGTCAGGCTCGCACCCTGCCACTGTCCAACCACGGAAGTAAGCTTTCGGTTCTAGGCCGAGTTGTGCTGCTCGCTCAGCACTCATGACGAGCGTCATAGATGCACCGTCAGAAAGCTGAGACGCATTACCCGCAGTCACCGTACCATTTTCTTCAAACGCGGGCGGCAGTTTTGCCAAGCCTTCGAGCGTGGTGTCAGGTCGATTGCACTCGTCAGAATCACACACGCCATCAACGATTTCCGTTTCCTTGGTTTCCTTGTTGACGATTTTTTGCCATTTGACGCTCATGGGAACAATTTCGTCAGAGAAAAGGCCCGCTTGCTGAGCCGCCGCGGTTCGCTTTTGGCTTTCTAAAGAAAACTCGTCTTGATACTCACGCGTCACATTGTATCGACGTGCGACCACTTCTGCGGTGTTTCCCATGGCCATGAAGATGTCGGGTGACTTCTCAAGGATGGTGGGGTGTTGCTGAGACTTTCCAGGCGTTTGTCGAGTGCCTGCTGAAATGGATTCAACACCGCCGGCAATCATGATTTCAGAGCAGCCGCTCGCGATTTGGTTGGCCGCGAACGCAATCGAGTTGAGACCAGAGGAGCAAGCACGAGAAATCGTGCTGCCTGCGGTGGTGACGGGCAAGCGCGAGAGAATCACGGCCAGGCGCGCGATGTTGCCACCTTGCTCTCCCGTCTGGCTTGCAGCGCCAACGATCACGTCTTCAACTTCCGCTGGATCAATTTGTGGGTTTCGGTCCAGCAGGGCGTCAATACAATGTGCCACCATGTCATCTGGACGGGTGAGGTTAAAAGTCCCGCGGAAGGACTTGGCTAAGCCGGTCCTAACGCTGTCTACGATTACGACGTCGCGCATGAATCGATCTCCCGAATAGGTGTTTGTGAGCGAAGGGGCATTGTGCACGCAAATGAAATTGAATGACAGCCCAAGCCTTGGGCGCCAAAACGCTGTTGCGACCCAGTCTCATAGTGGTAGAGAACTATCCGAGATTCAGGGTTTTGTGCTGCCCGACTTAATAATTAATGGTAACCATTAATAAGTCAATTGGTGCTAGGGCCGGTGATGATGACCTTCAGTAGCGGTCGCCCTGGGCAAGGTGAGTGAGGCTTTCTTCTAAGCCTCCGGAACGATTGCGGGCGAGCCAGCAGGCGCGGTGTTGCTCGCGAATGGACTCGAGCTGGCGCCCCAATCGCTGCCGCTCTCGGGTCAGTCCTTTAGAGCCGTCTTGTTGGCGCCGAAACAGGGTGAGATGTTCGAGCCCCTGTCGCGCCATGGCAGCACCAAGACTGAGCTCGGATTGGACCAGTGATAGTTCACTGGTGAGGTTGGGTAAGGTCTCTTTTTCAATGGTGCTCAGCTCGTTCAAGCTGCGATCTAATGCGCGGTTGGTGACTCGCTCGGTCAAACGCGGTTCGTCGCGCATGGGCCAGAACAATAAGCGGTTAAACAAGGTGGCATTGGGTGGTTGAGCAGCCAAGTCATCCGGGGTTTTGCCCAAGGCCAGAAGGCGTTTCGCAAGCGCAAGCGAGCCGAGCCTAAAGAAGACGAGATTGATGGCTGACGCGAGATCTTTCTCGATGTTCGCGTTGGTATGCCAGCTGGCTGAAGCGCCCAGCACGAAGCCAGGGTAGCTGATGGGCAACGTCTGATGGTGCCCATGATCCCCCCAGTCTGTGACGAGGTAGCCCTCAGCACCATGGCGCTTGCCGGCTTGCCCGGCCAGCGCGAGATTGCCAGTCGCATTCGTCAAGCGACCGGTTAACGAATTCCAGCTCGAGGTCCCGGGACAAACATAAAAGGGGATGCCCGAGGCCTTCATTTGCTGGCACTGATGACTAAACGGATGATTAGCCTCGTACCCCCAGATCAGCGCGGTTGCCGCATTTGAAAGTTGGGGGAGACACGCCGGGTCCTCTAGAACGATGTCGCCCCAAAAAAGGGGTTTTCGTCCCTCACCCGTAACCAGTGCTTGGAGCTTGCCGAGAAAATCGAGGTAAACGGCGGTTTTACCTTCTCGCTCGCAACGGCGCCGGCTAAAGCCCAGACCGAGTTCCCACGGCTCGTCACCGCCGATGTTGACGAGATGGCTATCGAAGAGTGGTAGGTATTCACGATACAGCGCAGCGATGAAATCCAAACTTTTCTTGGTGGGTTTTAAGGTGCTGCCGAACGGCAGGCGCTGACCAGAGATTGGGTGAACAAAGCCATCTGGGCATTCCGCCAAACCCTTGTAGGGTTCGTGCCGCAACCATCGTTCGAAGTGACCAAAGGAATTGAAGTTGGGGACCAGTTCGATGTACCGGTTCGTGCAGTAGCGTTGAATCTCAAGAAGGTCGTCAGCCGTGAGTGGTGACGCGTCGCGCCAAACCGACTCATGGGCGATGAAGGCAAACGTGTGCTCAGTATAAAGTTGCAGCTGGTTGTATTTGAGATCCGCGAACTGATCGATCAATTGTTTGAAAGTTGCCAATGTGGGCACCTTGCAGCGACTGATGTCGAGCATGACGCCTCGGTGGGCGAAGTCAGGTTCGTCGGTGATCTGGCAGTAGGTGAGCTTGCCTCTCGATTGCCGAAGCATTTGGCTTAGCGTCGTGAGGCCCCGGAAGGCGCCCGTTTCCTGACCTGCTCGAATATCGATGCCCTTTGAATGAATGGAAATGGTGTAAGCATCAATCGATTGGGTGCCGCCGCCGAGGTGAACCCTGAGGGCTGGGCTCAGATCGTCTCGTGCCGTGATCTTGATATTTTCGTGCCCCGTGGCAAAACGCTGACAGCTTTGCCTGAACCTGTCTGAAAATGTTCGCTTGAGGATCATAGGCAGGGTTGCCCGAAGGTCTAATTGCCCAGGCTTTGTGATGATTCGTTTCGGCGGAGGAAAGAGCTTCATGTCTTGATCGACGGTCGGTAGGATGAGGTGAGGTTGTACTCTATTCTTGAACAAAAATACACGGATGCAGAGATGGGCAAATATATTCTCGCGATAGATCAAGGGACCACCAGTTCGCGCGCGATCATTTTTGATGAGTCTGGCCAGGCCAAAGGCATCGCACAGGAGGAGTTCCCACAGTACTTTCCGAATGATGGCTGGGTTGAACATGACCCGGAAGAGATCTGGGTGTCTGTATTAAATGTCATCAATGCCGCGGTGGCTCAAGCCGGC
>JALRJG010000058.1 GCA_023261215.1 Pseudomonadales bacterium
ATTGAATCGCATCATCCCGAATGCCGTCGTAACGGCCCCCTGATTTGATCGCGATCCTTTGACTGGCGTCGTTGCTCATCAGCATGCGGATCTCGACTTTGGCAATGGCACCCGTTTGTCTCGCCCGAGCGAGGACCGCGTGAGCCGCTTCGCTGGCATAGCCTCGCCCCTCAGATTGCTTTCGCACCCAGTAGCCAAGATTCCAGGCCCCACTCGGTTCGACTTCGCTCAGCCCGCAACAGCCGACGAGATCCCCCGTCAATCGCTCAAAAAGGAGATAGTGAAAGCCTTGGTGGGCATGAGCCGCCGCCTCGGCATCCCTCAACCAAGCAATGGCATCCCCCAGCGCATAATCTTGGGTGCACCAGCTGAGAAATTGGGACAAGCTTTGGTGACTGCCGCGCACCGTCCTAAAGAGCGTTTCAGCATCCTCAGCGCGCGGTAGTCGCAATAAAAGTCGCGGCGTCTCCTCGGGCGCTAAAAGGCCCTGAAGGCGTGTCTCAGTCGGCTCTAGCATAGGCGTTAGGTTCCTCTCGCCGCCATGGTCATCGCTTGGGGTTCTGGTAAACTTGGCGCCTTTCTTCATGGGGTAGCGTGCGTTGGGTAAAAACTTATACCAAAAGGTTTGGGATAGTCACGTGGTTGGCCAACTCGAGAACGGCCAGTACCAGGTTTTTATGGCATTGCATCTGATTCATGAGGTGACCAGCCCTCAAGCGTTCGGGATGCTGAAAGATAAAGGGCTCAATGTGGCCTATCCAGCGCGAACGTTTGCGACGGTCGACCATATTATTCCAACCGATTCCCAGGCTCGTCCCTTAGCGGATGACATGGCCGAACGTATGCTGCAAGTGCTTGAGCAATCGACTGCAGAGCATGGGATTGAATTTTTCGCCCCGGAAACCGGCTCTCAAGGCATTGTGCATGTGGTTGGACCCGAGCTCGGGTTGACCCAACCCGGCATGACCATTTGTTGTGGGGATAGCCACACGGCAACCCATGGTGCCTTTGGCTGTATCGCTCTCGGCATCGGTACATCGCAGGTCCGTGATGTCTTGGCGAGTCAGACATTGGCGATGGATCCGCTCAAGGTGAGAAAAATCAACATCCATGGCGCGTTAAAAAAAGGCGTCACGGCCAAAGACGTGATTTTGCATGTGATTCGGGTCCTCGGCGTCAACGGGGGTGTAGGCTTCGCCTATGAATACTCGGGAGACACGATTTCGCGCATGACCATGGAAGAGCGCATGACGGTCTGCAACATGAGTATTGAAGGGGGCGCTCGATGCGGTTACATCAATCCCGATGAAACCACTTATGACTACTTGAAGGGCAGGGAACGTGTGCCATCGGGCGAGGCCTTTGAGATGGCGAGAGCCCGGTGGGCGAGCTTTGCATCCGACGACGATGCAACCTACGACGACGTTGTCGACTTTGATGCGTCGCAAATTGAGCCAACCGTCACCTGGGGCGTGACGCCTGCGCAGGCGATCGGGGTTGGAGAACGCATTCCCACGGCCGAAACCCATACGGATGAGGAGCTGCTGGCCAGCGCGCTGAACTACATGAAGCTTGAGGCGAATGCCCCCATAAAGGGCACGGCGATTCAGGTGGCATTTATCGGGAGTTGCACGAACGGCCGCCTCAGCGATTTCGAGGCCGTGGCTGAAGTGCTGAGAGGGCATCATGTCGCGCAGGGTGTGCGGGCGATCGCGGTCCCAGGATCTGAAAAAGTCGATGCGGCAGCACGGGCCAAGGGCTTGCACGAGATTTTTGAATCGGCAGGGTTTGAGTGGCGTAAGCCGGGCTGTTCGATGTGCCTGGCAATGAACCCTGACAAGCTGGTGGGTGATGAAGTCTGTGCTTCAAGCTCAAACCGAAATTTCATGGGTCGACAGGGTTCGAGCACTGGTCGAACCATTTTGATGAGCCCAATTATGGTTGCCGCAGCGGCGGTCGAGGGCGCTGTGGCTGATGCGCGTGAAGTATTTGGTTTGGAGGGATGATGGACACTAAGACGAAACGATCTGGACGAGCAGTCTATGTCCCTGGCAATGACATCGACACAGATCGAATCATTCCGGCTCGGTTTTTGAAGTGCGTCACCTTTGACGAGCTGGGCCCCTCACTTTTTTATGACGAGCGCTTTGACGCAAAAGGCGTGAGTAAGGGGCATCCGCTGGATCAAGCGATTCACGCAGGCGCTTCGATCTTGATTTCGGATGCCAACTTCGGGTGTGGTTCGAGTCGTGAACACGCGCCTCAAGCCATTCAGAAATTTGGCATCGATGTGGTGATTGCTGAGAGTTTCGCTGAGATTTTCCATGGCAATTGCACGACCCTGGGTATTCCCTGTTTGCAGATGGCCAAGGCGCCGAGGGCTGAACTCGCGGCTCTGGTCCAGAAGGCGCCTGAAGAGCCTCTGCTCATCGACCTCGAGTCGATGCAGATCATGTTTTTGAACCAAAGCTTCGCCTTCTCCATGAAGCCCAGCACGCGAGAAGCATTTCTTGCCGGGACCTTTGATCCGCTCGATGAGCTCCTTGCCCAACGCGATGCGGTCGCCGCTGTGGACGCACGGTTATCCGCATGAGCGAAGTGCCCCCTGATCGGATCGAGATTTACGACACCTCGTTACGGGATGGTAACCAGGGGGAGGGGGTCAATCTGAGCTTGGCGGACAAGCTCGAAATTACGGCTGTGCTCGACCAACTCGGGGTGCAGTTCACAGAGGGTGGGTGGCCAGGGTCCAACCCTAAAGACAGTGAATTTTTCGTCGCAGCGAGACAACAGTCGTTCAATCAGATTCAGATTTCAGCTTTTGGATCAACCCATCGTGCGGATTGTCTACCTGAAGAGGATCATTTTCTTCAGCAGTTGATCGATGCGAAGGCGGATGTCACGTGTATTTTTGGCAAAAGTTGGCTGCTCCACGTGGATCAGGCATTGAGAGTGTCCGCAGACCGAAATTTAGAGATGATTGAGGGCTCGATTCGATACCTGAAATCGGAAACGGGGCGACCCGTCTTTTATGACGCCGAACATTTCTTCGATGGCTATCGGTCAGATGCGCCTTATGCGCTTGCGACGCTCGAGATGGCCTTTGCCGCAGGCGCTTCGAGGCTCATCCTGTGCGATACCAACGGGGGGATGCTGCCCCAGCAGGTTGCCGAGGCGGTGTCTGAGGTCCGCGCGCATTTGCCAGCGGCGGATTTGGGGATTCATGTCCATAATGATGGTGGACTGGCTGTGGCAAACACCCTAGCAGCGGTGTCGGCGGGCGTTTGTCAGGTGCAGGGCACCATCAACGGTATTGGTGAGCGCTGCGGCAACGTGGATCTGACCTCGGTCATTGCCAATCTCGAGCTAAAAATGGGAAGGCCCTGTTTGCCTGACGGAGCGCTCGAACATCTCACCTGGGTTTCGCGGCGCGTCTGGGAGTTGCTTGGGTTTGATGGGCCACTCGGTCAACCTTTTGTCGGTCCTTCGGCGTTCGCCCATAAAGGAGGGGTTCACGTATCCGCGGTCCTACGAAACCCGGAAACCTATGAGCACGTGACCCCTGAGCAGGTCGGGAACGCGCGCAAGGTGCTGATCAGTGAATTAGCCGGGGGGTCGAACGTTCGCGCAAAGTTAGCGAATCGCTATGCAGAGCTCGAGGATGCGCATAAGACAAAAGCGATTCTCGAAGAGGTTCAAGACAAAGAGCACGCGGGCTATAGCTTCGAAAACGCCGATGGCAGTTTCGACCTTGTTGTGAGGCGTCATCTCGGCCGACTGAATTTCCTGTTTGAGCCGCTCTTCTATCGTATTTACTCACCCGGCAATGAGAATGCGTCGGACCAAAATGACGTGGATATCGCCGGCGCAATCGAAGCATCCGTGAAATTGCGCGTAGGCGACCAGGTTGAGTTGCGTGCCGCGGAGGGCAGTGGTCCGGTAGACGCCTTGAATCTCGCGCTCCGAGATGCACTCGCGCCGCATTTTCCTGTGGTTAAAGATTTGCATTTGACCGACTACACGGTGAAGGTTGTTAACTCAACGCAAGAAACGGCGGCGCGTGTTCGCGTGCTGCTCGAACACACGTTTGAGGGAGAAACCTTCGGGACCGTGGGCGTCAATGTGGACGTGATTAAGGCCAGCTGGAATGCCTTGGTCGAGGCTTATCACTACGCACTCATTCGGAGCCATGAATTTGCGGCCGAGCGACGCTCACTAGACGACGCGGCATCCGGCTCAGAAACATCGCAACCATGAGCAACGGTGCGCCAGCGCCGAGATGGCGGGCAGCTTGGCCAAAGTGTTCTCTTTGGAAAAAGGCAGATCAGTGACTTGGGAGCAACGCTGGCATCCGCTGCTCGAGCGATGGGTGACCATCACCAGTCACCGCGGCGGACGACCCTGGCAGGGGCTGAGCGCAACCGCCAATGACGACCACCGACCGAGTTTCGACCCACAGTGTTATCTTTGCCCTGGCAATCGGCGCATCAGTGGCGAGCGAAACCCGCAGTACGCCCAAGTCTATGTGTTCGACAACGACCACCCATCGTTGGGTGCGACGGTCGCGCCACCCCCACCGCAGAGTACCTTTTATCGCGTTGCGCCGGCGGCCGGTCGATGCCGAGTCATGTGTTATGACCCAGATCATCAGCGTCGTTTAAGCCATCTGGAAAATAACGAGCTCGAGATCGTGCTGAAGTCTTGGCGTCACGAAACTGAGATGCTGAGCGATGAAGGCTGGGCTCATGTGTTCATCTTCGAAAATAACGGAGAAGTGGTCGGCGTCTCAAATCCTCATCCGCATTGTCAGATTTACGCTTTTCCTTTTGTCGTCGATACCATCGCGCGAGAACTGCGCGCTGCTAAAACCTATCGTGAGGCGCATCAACGGCCCCTCTTTCAAGATCTCATCCAGGCAGAGCGAGACGATCAGCGCCGAATTCTCATAGACAATGAGGGATGGCTCGCGTTTGTGCCTTACTTCGCGCAATTTCCTTTTGAAACCATGATCTGCCCACATCGCCCAGTGCGTCAATTGACCGAGCTGTCTGACCTGGACATTCAGGACTTAGCCGTGGTGATGCGCGCGGTGCTTGGTCGGCTGGACGGGGTTTTAGGGCAAGCGCAGTCTTACATTTTGTCGGTGCATCAAGCACCCGCCGCGCTGATCGATCCTGAGGATTATTCGCTTTACATCCATATCCAGCCACTGCTTCGGGCCCCCGGGTTGCAGAAGTTCCTCGCCGGTGTGGAAACCGCTGCTGGACAATTCCTGAACGACGCAGCGCCTGAGGCGCACGCACAAGCGCTCATGGAGGTTCCTCTGAATTAGGGGGCATTTTTTTTATTGACTGTTTCGGATAAGGTCGGGACGCGAGGGCGCGGTGCGAGATCGCCTCGACCCGCGGGCATGAACCGTCGCGATGATCCCGAAGGTTGAATCGCTGGCCCTGGATTTAGGATGTCAGCGTCTTATCCGCGGACTTTGGTGACAGGTGCCCGTTCCAGTTGTCTTCGACTCAGGTTGGCAACGAACAATGAGCCCTTGGGGCAGTGCGCCCTGCGGGGCCCGATCGATTCGCCGAATGAATAAGGCGATGCTTAAACGTTTTTAAAGGAAAGTAGGCATGAAAGTAGACACACACTTGACCCAAGACTGGACAAAAATTCCTGAACACATCAAGCGCGTTGAAGCTGAGGGTTATGATGGCGTTGGCACCGCAGAGATGAATCACGATCCGTTCTTCCCGTTGTTGATCGGCGCTGAGCACAGTGAGCGAGTCGAGCTCAGAACAGGCATCGCGGTCGCCTTTGCTCGCTCTCCAATGACGTTGGCGAATCAAGCTCACGATCTGAATGCCTACTCGAAAGGGCGTTTCACTTTGGGGCTCGGCTCCCAGATCCGGGCGCACATTACCAAGCGCTTCTCGATGCCATGGGGTGCACCAGCGGCTCAGATGCGAGAACTGGTGCTCGCCATGCGCGCAATTTGGGCGAACTGGTACGAAGGCGCGCCGCTTCGATTTGAAGGTAAGTACTACCAGCACACGTTAATGACGCCCGCATTCACGCCGGAAGACACTCAGTTCGGCGCCCCCAAGGTCATTCTGGCTGCGGTCGGTCCCATCATGACGGAAGTTGCAGCAGAAGTGGGTGACGGATTGATTATTCATCCATTTTCAAATGAGAAGTACATCCGTGAAGTCACGCTCCCCGCAGTTGAGCGCGGGCTGGCCAAGGCGGGCAAGAAGCGGGAGGACTTCGAGATTAGCTATACACCTTTCGTCGTGTCGGGTAAGGATGAGCAAACCTTCGAGGCAGAGAAGGCAACCGCCAAAGCTCGGATCTCATTTTACGGATCCACACCGGCCTATAAGCAGGTGCTTGGTGTGCATGGTTGGGGTGATCTGCAACTCGAGCTCAACGCGATGTCTAAGCAGGGACAGTGGAAGGAAATGGCTGAACTCATCAACGATGACATCCTGAATGTCATGGGCGTGATGGGGGAGCCAGATCAGGTGGTCACAGAGATACTGGCGAGATATGGCGACTTTACCGATCGAACCAGTGGGGCGTTCAGCTTCGTGGAGACAGAGAAACGCGTCGAAATGGTGTCAGCACTTCGGGCAGGATGATGGCAAATGCGGAATCGATGCTGCCTCGCAGCATGATGGCTGAGCCTGATCAATTGCGAATTCTTGATCAGCGGCAATTGCCAAGTGAAACGGTTTATCTGAGTTGCCGAGAGACGCCCGATGTCATTAATGCGATCAAAACCCTTGCGGTTCGCGGCGCCCCGGCGATCGGGCTTGCCGCAGCGTACGGGCTGCTGCTCGGGCGTTCAGAGAACTTGGCAGCCGATGCTCTGCTTGAGGAGTTCGAGGCCGCGGCGTCCTCACTGATCGCGGCTCGGCCAACGGCAGTTAACCTGGCCTGGGCCGTTGAGGCGATGATGCAGGTCGTTCGGCGACTGCATCGCGAGGGCTTTCCAGATGACTGGCCCACCCGCCTGCGCGCGGAAGCGGATCGGTTGTATCAGGAAGATCGTTCAAGTTGTCTCGAAATCGGCAGGCTGGGTGCATCGCTCATTCCCCGTGGGGGTCGAGTATTGACGCACTGTAATGCAGGCTCACTCGCCGTATCCGAATTCGGTACGGCACTTGCCCCTATTTATGTGGCCCATGACGCAGGTAATCCATTGCATGTCTTTGTGGACGAGACGCGACCTCTGCTCCAGGGCGCCCGCTTGACCGCGTTTGAGCTGATGGCCCATGGCGTGCCCTGTACCTTGATCACGGACAACATGGCGGCGCATGTGATGGCTTCCAATCGAATCGACTTGGTGATTGTGGGGGCTGATCGGGTTGCGGCCAATGGCGATGCGGCCAACAAGATCGGAACCTTGGGCGTGGCGGTCCTCGCCAAGCACTTTCACATCCCCTTCTATGTGGCCTGCCCGTTCTCAACCGTCGATCTCAGTACGGCGAGGGGAGAGGATATTGAAATTGAGGAGCGACACCCGAATGAAGTGACCAGCCTGTATGGGACGCCCACTGCGCCTAAGAATGTGCAGGTCTTCAACCCTGCCTTTGATGTGACGCCCGCGTCATTGATTGATGGCATCATCACGGAACGAGGGCTTATCACGGGTCATTTAGCCGAGGGGTTGAAACGGCAGGCGGAGCCGTTCGCGTGACCGAGCGTGAGGGTGTCATTAAGTTCACGTTGGATTACGAAGCAAGTGCTGCCAAGCCGTTTGCGGCCTTCCATGTCCTCGAGGCTTGGCGCTCCATCTATAAAGAGACCGGTCTGATTGGCGAGGATCCGGCTCGCTACGACGGTTACGGTTTTGGCAATTTAAGCGCTCGGACCCGCGCGGGCCTGGTGATTACTGGAACTCAGACTGGCGCCATCGAGTGCCTCCGGGAAGCGGACTATGCCGAGGTGACCGAGTGGTGCCTAGCGGAAAATAGAGTTCGTGCGATTGGGCCCATTAAGCCCTCATCAGAATCTTTGACCCATGCGGCGGTCTATGAGGCGTTTGAGGAAATCCAATTCGTTTTTCATGTTCATTCTCCAGATATTTGGCGTGCGACCGAGCAACTGTCGATCCCTTGCACACCCGCTGACGTTGCATACGGCACGGTCGCCATGGCTGTGTCCTTGAAGGAGATCACCGCAGAGCTGGGTGTCAAAGGGCTTATGACGATGTTGGGTCATGAAGATGGCGTCATGTCCTGGGGCCCCACTGCGAGAGAGGCTGGAGAATCGATTATCTCTGCCCTGGCCGAAGCGCGGGCCGTTAGCAGCTCGGCTGGATGAATTTGAGCGGGCTCTAAAGCAGGACTTTGGGAGAAACCTTCAACGAACTGAGTGGGCGACAAGGAGGCTGATGCAAGTCGACCACTGGGTCGGTACCTGCGCACCG
>JALRJG010000059.1 GCA_023261215.1 Pseudomonadales bacterium
GTGGGCATCCTCCGCGGAGGGCTGCCAGGTAAGCGTGTGGCGCTCCGTGCTGATATGGATGGACTGCCCGTGACGGAGAAAACGGGCTTGCCCTTTGCCTCAAAGGTCACCACAACTTGGAACGATCAACCAGCGGGCGTGATGCATGCGTGTGGGCACGACGCACATATGGCGATCTTGATTGGGGTGGCGCGAGTACTGGCGAGCATGAGGGCGGAAATTCCTGGCGAGGTCATGTTTATCTTCCAGCCTGCAGAGGAGGGCGCGCCACCCGGTGAAGAGGGGGGTGCCGAGTTGATGTTGAAGGAGGGGCTCTTTGCGGCGGGAGCGAAACCCGGGGCGGTATTTGGTTTGCATGTCTTCCCAGGAGAAACCGGGAGCATCATGTATCGGCCCAACGGGTTTATGGCTGCGGCCGACTATCTGGAGATTGACGTGCAAGGCGTGCAAACGCATGGATCGATGCCCTGGGCGGGCATTGATCCCATCACGGCTTCGGCTCAGGTGATTACCAGCTTGCAAACCGTGGTGAGCCGGCAATTAGATATCACCACCGCGCCAGCGGTCGTCACGATCGGAACGATCGATGGGGGTAACCGGAATAACATCATTCCCGAAAAGGTTTCAATGACGGGGACGATTCGAACCCTCGATCCAGGCATGCGGAATAAAGTGCATGAGTTGATTAGGAACACCGCCACCCACGCGGCAGCCACCATGAATGCCAAAGCCGATGTGATGATTGATCTGGGTTATCCAGTCACCTTCAATGACCCGCAGCTGACGCGTGAAATGGCTCCGGTGCTGGATTGGGCGTCCGAGGGGCGAGCCAATGTGGTGAATCCCATTCTTGGCGCAGAGGATTTCTCCTACTTTGCCTATGAAACGCCAGGCCTCTTTTTCGGTTTGGGTGTGTTGCCTGATGAGGGGGATGATCGAACCATCGGTGCGAATCATTCGCCCTATTTTTTTGTGAATGATCGTGCGTTGCCCTCTGGCGTGCGGGCGTTAAGCGCGCTTGCAATGACCTGGCTGCTGTCGGCCGAGGGTGCGTCAGCACAAAAGTAGACCTAACCGCGCATGTCTTTGCGGAACCTTTGGGGCGTGCTCGAGGGTTGCCGTCAGCAGAGAATCGCGTAGGCCTAGCGCCCGAATGCATGAAGATGATCGGTGGACGACCAGAAGCGTCAACGCGTCATTAGGAACACGGCGTATCCGCCTTCTGGAAAGCCCCAGTGGCGAATCAGTGGCGAATCAGTGGCGAGTCAGTGGCGAGTCAGTGGCGTGTCGTTGGACATCGACTAAACGAATGAGGAAAAGAAGGGGGGTTCTGTGCCGCTGACAATTGAAGAGCATCAAAGCCTGGGCTTAGACGTCATGGTGGCGGAGGAGGTCAACGGGCGCCGGAACGGCGATGACCGTTCGACCTTCACCCACCCAGAAGACCGCTATGAACCCTGTCCTGAGGCGCTGATGGCTTCTCCAGAGGGCACGTTAGTCGCGCTGGAGAACTGGTCTGAATCATCGGTTTATCCCGAGACTCGACGAAATATTTGGTGCTACCGACCTCTTGACTGGGATGCTTCAAAACCCGGTCGAGTCGTGATTTGCAATGACGGTAGAGCTTACGTGGACGACGCCGGTCCTGTTCGCGTGCCTCGAGTCCTTGACAGCTTGCATGCGTCCGGTGAGCTTTCGAATGTGGCTGCGATATTCGTCAATCCAGGGGATACCGATCAAATGCCGCCAAGATCACCTATTGCGTCTTACGGTTTGCGTGAGGCGCAAAGAAGCTGGGAATATGACCGGTTGTCGCGGGACTATGGGGATTTTTTAGTGAGGGAGATGTTGCCGCTCCTTTCAGCAACGCTGGACGTAGAAATCTCTTCGTTACCCGAGGATCGGGTGGTTTGTGGCATCAGTAGCGGAGGTATCGCGGCCTTCTCAGCCGCCTGGTTCCAGCCGGATCAATTCGCTCGAGTCATTTCTCATTGTGGTTCTTACACGAATATTTTGGGCGGGCACAATTACCCGTTCATGGTACAAACCACGCCGAGAAAACCCATCCGAGTCTATATCCAAAGTGGCGAGCATGACGTCCACAGTCCTTTTGGACACTGGCCATCAGCTAACCAAGCGATGGCCAGAGCCCTTGAATACGCTGGCTATGACGTTAACTTTGAATTTGGTACTGGCGGTCACACCTTGCGCCATGGGGGCGCAAGATTTGCCGAGACGCTCCGCTGGATTTTCCGCGATTAGAGTTGATCCACCGCCTCTTGAGCGAGGCCGAGAGACAAATCGATTCGCAACCGTAGCGTGTCGAGGTCGACGCCTTCAGTGCTTTTTTTACCTTCCATGTAACGGGCGTAGACCCCGTGCACAATACACGCCGTTTTCCACCGATTAAAACCCACATAGTAGTTAAGGTGTGACAAATCGCGACCCGTTCGCTCGGCGTACCGCGCCGCGAGTGCCTTACGAGTAGGGAATCCAGGCACGTTGGTTGCCGCTTCGGGCGCCGGGGGTAACTTGTCGGAAGGGTCTGGCCAAGGGTTGAGCGCATAAGCAAGGTCAGCGAGAGGATCGCCCAAGGTCGAAATCTCCCAGTCCACAACTGCCGCGACACGTGAATTCGGTCCCATGAGACAGTTGTGAAAACCGTAGTCGCCGTGGACGACGCGAATCGGCCCTTGTTCGGGCAGGTTGTTAAGAAAGAATTCTTGCAGTGAGTGGGCACGGTCGTCGTCGAATTGGGCGCCGGCAACCGATGAAGTCCATGAGCGATACCAGGTCTTCAGCTGCCGACCGACATACGAATCTCGCTTACCCAAGTCGCCCAGGCCGACCGCATCCGGATCGACTTGATGTAGGTCGGCTAATACGTCAATAAAGGAATGCGCCAACCCCTCTCTCTCTGACTCAGGAATCAAGGCGCGTGTCTCATCCGCATTGTAGAGCGGCTTTCCGTCGATTAAGCCCATGATATAAAACCAGGCACCAGTGACATCCGGATCCTCACAGAACCCGAAAGGCTGGGGTACTGGCACGGGGGTGGGTGCGAGCGCGGAGATCAGTGCCCATTCCCTCCCCATGTCGTGTGCTTTGGGTAGGAGCTCGCCTTGAGGCGGGCGCCGGATGACCGCCTGGCGTCCCGCTTGATCCACGATTTGATAGGTGAGATTAGAGTGACCGCCTTCAAGGCGCGTCCAAGTGAAAGGCGGCTTGAGATCAGGCACATGTGCGCTCACCCAAGACTCGACCGCCCCCACGTCATAACCTTCTGGCTGCATGAACAATCCCCTCTGTTACCGATACACCTAATTAAAAAGCTTGATCATCGACGAGCGCGTTCCGAAAGTCCTCAACCGCTGTTCGCTGAGCCTGCCCCAAGGCAATGGGATGGGTCACCATGCAAGCGGCAGGCTGCTTTCCTCATCCTGGAAAGGAAAAGGGCCCGCAAGTCGCGAATTGATGAATGAACCTCGGCACGGTATCCCGAGCGCCAATCATCTAGGGCTTAATCTAGCATCTGATAGGCCGCCGTGCGCAAGTTCTCAGCCAACGGCAGAATCGAGCCCAAGTACTGTGTCATGAATAACCCAATCATCTCTTCGGCGGGATCAACCCAGAAGTAAGTGGTCGCCGCGCCTGCCCAACCAAATTCTCCAACGTTCGAGAGCGACAGTGCTTGTCCCGTGTCGAGCATGAGCCTGAAGCCGAGACCCCAGCCATAGCCTGGCAGCGTGCTGACGCCAATGGTCAAGGGTAACTGCGTGGGCGGGATTCGGTTTTTCAGCATCATGCTGTGCATTGAGCGCGAGAGGATGCGGTCGCCGTTGGGTGATTTTCCATTGATCAGCATCGTGGCGAACTTGGCATAGTCAGCAATGGTTGAGAAAAGACCATGACCCCCGCGGCTCAGGGTGGGATCATCCATGGGGTACATGGCATCAACATTGATCCTGTGCAGTTCTTGTTTCATTGGCGGGTTGAGCGGTGATAGATCACGAATGTCTTCAATGCCAAAGATGGGCAGGACCCGATGGCGTTCTGAGGCTGGCACGGTGAAGCCTGTTTCAGTCATCCCAAGCGGATCGAAGATATGGGTCTTTAAGAGATCACCAAGTTTTTCTCCGGTAGCGCGTTCGATCACATGAGCGAGAACATCGGTTGCAACGCTGTAACGGAAGGCAGACCCAGGCTGAAATGCCAGCGGTTGCTGCGCAAGAAGTTCCATCATGTCTTCAAGGCTACGATGACCGTCGCCAGCGATCTCTGCTTGGCTATACATCGGGGCAACGTGGCAGCCGGTAATGAATTCGTAGGTAAAACCCGCTCGATGCGTCAGAAGATCTTCCACCGTGATCGGACGTTCAGCGGGCTCAATTCGACCCGAGGGGTGCAGAACCCGCATCCTCGCGAATGCGGGATTAAATTGGGGTAGAAAATCAAATAGCCGAAGGCGCCCCTGCTCTATCAGGATGAGCGCCATCACCGAGACAATGGGCTTCGTCATGGAGTAGATGCGATAAATTGGCACGTCGGGCAGTGGTGTTCCATCCTCAGGATCGGCAACCCCGGCTCGACCCTCTGAGAGCGTTTTTCCACCTGCTTGGACTAACCATTCGATCCCGGCAAATTCTTTTCGGTTGATATAGCCATTGGCGACTTGCTCGAGTACCTGACGTCGGTCGTGTGGCATGATGCGACTCCTTGGAAGGTGATCAGTTAGGGCGCCGGCTACGAGGTATCAGATTCAAAATCCAGCGCCGAGGCCAATGTGCACGGGTCCCAAGTCTTGGTCAAGCCTGGGTTTGAAAGCTTCGGCTTTGAAATCGAATCAGCCCAGTGTTTGGCGTGGACTAACCAATCCACGTGATATCTTCATCGTAGAGTCGAGAGGGTCAATTTCGTGCGACTGTTGGTTTTGAGTAATCTTGATCTGCCCAGCGCTTGGGCACTTTCGGCGTTACGCGTCGCCTTGCCAGATGCCGACATGGCGCTGGTTTTGACCACGCGAGTGGGGCAGGTCCCAAGCGAAAGTCAGGCGCTGCTGTCGCCGCTCGCGGCGATCGATCGGGTCGGTCTCTGCAGGTACTTGAAGGTGAGTGAGCAGAGTCAGAACGATGCCTTGCTCGATGCGCTCGGCAGGCGACTGGGTTGCCCAGTGTCCCTGAGCCCCGGGATTAATCGCGCCGAGGGGCTCGCCTTGATCGCCTCATTCGATCCTGACCTGATGGTGTCCATCCGATTTGGGGAAATACTGAAACTGCCCGCAATTCGCCGAGCACGACGAGGGGTGCTCAATCTTCATTCAGGACGATTGCCCCAGCTCCGCGGCGTGATGGCGACGTTCTGGGCGATGTTAAATGGAGACGCGCTTCTCGGTATGACCGTCCATTGGGTCGAAGATTCGGGTATTGATGCCGGCACCATGGTGACCCAGACGCGTCAACCGTTACGACGCGAGGCGTCCTACTTGGCGAACACCCTGTCCTTATATCCGGCGGGTGTGAGCGCGCTGGTCGAGGCGATTAAGGCGCTTGAGGCTGGGCAGCGTCTGCCAGCGCAATTACCGAGGGGTGAGGCTCGCTATTATGGGTATCCCACCTTAATGGATCTCGAACGTTTCGCTGCCGCAGGGCATCAGCTGGTGAATCCGCGAGATATAGAATCTCTCATGGTCGTTTAATGAGTGCCCCGAACAACATCGGAAATTTTTGGCATAAGTCGCTAAACTGCGCGCTCGATCTTAACGACCTTACACGTAGACTTTAATAGAAGGGTAGAACATGAATCTTGGAAAGCTGGGAGTTTGGTATTTTTTCGACGGGTTAACCTCTGAAGCCGCGGCGCAGGCGGCACAACGGATCGAGGCGTTGGGTTATGGCACGCTCTGGATTCCAGAGACGGTGGGCAAGTCACCCGTGGTCACCGCTGCTTGGCTCTTGTCGCAGACCCAGTCGCTGAATATCGCTACCGGGATCATCAACATCTATCACCGAGAGCCCGGCGTGACGTTGGCAGCGCAAAATTCGCTTTGCGAGCAATCGGGTGGTCGATTCCTTTTAGGGATGGGCGTTTCTCACAAGCCGCTGGTCGAGGGTGTTCGTGGTCTAAATTACGGTCCGCCTGTCGCAACCATGCGGTCATACTTAGAGAAGATGGTTTCGTCGCCTTACACCGGGGTGATGCCTGCCGATCAACCAAAGACCGTGATTGCGGCGCTGGGGCCGAAAATGTTGGCGCTCGCCGCAGAGCAAACCGCTGGGGCTCACCCTTATTTCTCCTCTCCAGATCATACGGCGATGGCGCGAAGCGTGATGGGACCGGATGCCTGGCTGTGCCCCGAGCAGAAAGTCATCTTGGAAACAGATCCTGAGAAGGCGAGAGCGCTGGCGAAACCCGTTGCGGGGATATATCAGAAGCTTCCGAATTATCGAAACAACTGGTTGCGGATGGGGCTGACCGAGGACGATATTGACCAGTTATCAGATAAGTTCATCGACACCACCTTCGCTTGGGGTTCGGTTGAGAGCATTCAAGCACGCATTCAAGCGCATCTTGATGCCGGTGCGAATCATGTCTGCATCCAGCCAGTGAATCCCAGTGGCCAATTTGGTGAACTCCACTGGGAGGCGCTTGAGGCGCTTGCGCCGGTTAACGCATAGCCTTCGGCTCGGCTGCGATTGCGTCAGCACTCGCGGCCATCATTTTGAAGGGTTAGAGCCAGTCGAAGGGGTCTACCCAGCCGGTTGACCGTGATAGTTGAAGCTACGGCCGTCGACTTTGTTCCAGTAGACGTCGAGACGCGGGTCTTCAATAGCCTCTCCTCTCAACAAGGCGCCAGGCTCTACATGGGGGAAGATTTGATCAGCGAGTCTGATTTCACTGGAGGACAATCGCCGGACGATGTGTCGTCGCGTCAAGTGTGTGGGGTGAGAAATGCCTGCCGCCCCGATGAGCTCACCGACGATGCGCAGGGTGTTGTTGTGAAAGTTGGACACGCGCTGCGCTTTTAGGTCGACATCAACCACTCGGTATCGAGTTGGGTCCATGGTTGCAATGCCCGTGGGGCATCGTCCGGAGGCGCAATCTCTTGCTTGGATGCACCCCAACGCAAACATAAAGGGTCTGGCCATATTGATCCAATCTGCACCGAGCGCACAGTGACGGACGATGTCGTAGGCGCTGACGATCTTGCCGCTGGCGCCGATTTTGACTCGATCTCTGATACCCGCGCCGATTAAGCAGTTGTCCACAAACACAAGGGCATCGGCAAGCGGGCAACCCAAGTGGTCGGTGAATTCTGCCGGCGCTGCGCCCGTCCCACCTTCAGCGCCATCCACGGTAATGAAGTCGACAAAGCGTTGTTCGGTCACCATGGTTTTGACGATCGCAATGAATTCCCAAGGATGGCCAATACACAATTTAATTCCCACAGGTTTGCCGCCGCTTTCCGCTCGCAACTGATCCACGAAATCGAGCAGTTCGGTGGGCGTGCTGAAGGTGCTGTGCGAGGCTGGACTGATGCAATCAACCCCCATGGGGATGCGCCGTGTTTCTGCGATCTCTTTGGTCACTTTCCCAGCAAGGAGCATACCCCCATGCCCTGGTTTGGCGCCCTGAGAAAGCTTAATTTCAATCATCTTCACCTGAGGCAGTCGTGCTTTCGCTTCAAAAAGCCCAGGATCAAACCGGCCTTGATCGTCACGACACCCAAAGTACCCCGTCGAGATTTGCCAGATCAGGTCACCCCCGCCTGCCTCGTGGTACCTTGAAAGCGAGCCCTCGCCTGTGTTGTGAGCGAATTCACCCAGCCGCGCGCCGGTATTCAATGCTTGAATGGCGGTAGGGGACAGTGCGCCAAACGAGGTGCCGGAGATATTCAGAAGCGACATGTCGTAAGCCTCATCACCTTCGCCCACCTGTGTTCTGAAGTCTTTCTGATGGATTTCAATAGGTCTGAGTGAATGGTTCAGCCAGTCGTAATCTTCCTCGTAGAGATTCTTGATCGTGCCGAGCGGTCTTGCCGCGAGTATCGAACGTGCTCGCTGGTAAACCATGTCTCTCTGATTCCTCGAGTAGGGAACCTCATCATCGTCGTCCTCCCAAAAATACTGTCGTAATTCCGGGCGAACACTTTCAAAGAAAAATCGAGCTTGCGCCAGTATCGGGAAGTTCGCCCGAACACCCGAGCCTTTTTGCAAGTACTCGTAAATGCCAAAAAGGAAAAGGAAGAAGAACACCCCACCCGTTGTGATGACAAAAGGTGTTCGGGTGCCTGTCTCGAATGCGAAGACGCAAGCCAGCACCACGAAGAAAGCATAGGTGATGACTGAATACCGACCGAAAATCCAATCCATCATG
>JALRJG010000005.1 GCA_023261215.1 Pseudomonadales bacterium
GCTTGCCTTCTAACTCAAGCGCGCGACGAAGGCTTCGAAATCGCACATAGGCGGGGTGAGAATTTAGGGTGAGCGCGTAATAACGAAGACCATCAATCACTTCATCAAAAGCCGCGACACGGTGGCGTGTGTTCGAATCAGCGGCTTCAGGTCTAACCCCACATTCGGCGGTAAAGCACCAAAGACCAAAGTAATTGTTCTGCTGCCGCGCGAACCGCGAAGTGCCCCACGCGCTCTCATTGGCAGCTTGAGCAAGGACCAACGCCACAGGGATCACAGAAATACGCGCGATAAGTGCCTCGCACAACTCAGAATCAGACAACGCATCACGATCAGGCACCCGGTACTTTATTGCTAATTGACGGAGATGGACTGAATCGAATGACGACGCGATTTCCTCCGCAGTCAAGCAAGGCAGGCTTTGCCGCTCGCGCAATATCTCACTGTTCACGAGAAGCACCTTGGGTAAGAGATAAGTGAAGAATGCATCCTTCTTGGCTTGGATGCTTTTCATTTTAGTGAAGTCGGGGGTCGAGGTGATGTCCATTAGTCTTGACGATGCACCGAACGCGACGAGCAAGGTGAGAAATCCCCAGAGCAGTAGCGTTAAGACCCGATCGTGTAATGAACTCATCGTGATCCATCCTGGGCCTTATGGTCACCAACAGCAAGGGCAATCGGTGCGCCGCCTTCACCACCTGACTCTAGCATTCCCCCTCCGTCCCCAGGGCGATCTCCCAACGCGTCAAGGATTTCCTGATGGCGTCTCCGGTCGATTCGGTAGAACAGATAGCAAAGCACACCGATGGTGGAAAATACCGAAGTGGCCGGGCCAGCGATAAAGCCCAACTGCCAAACAATCTCATCATCAACGGTCCCCATCTTCGCACCCTTCGGAAATGCGATGAGATCAAGAAGAAAACCGCCCAACACGATGCCGAGGGACGAATTGACTTTCACCGCAAAGCCTCGGACGGCGAAGATCACCCCTTCGCGACGATGACCAGTTTCGAGTTCATGCTCGTCGGTGATGTCTGCAAACATTGAGTTCACCGTCGCAAAAATCATCGGTCCGAGAAACGCGGTGAGGAACCCACTGATGATGAGTATGATCAACATCGCCTGGGTTCCCCGATCTGGCAGCCAACTAACTTCCGCAAGCGCGAGCACAATCGGCGCGTTGATATTTAAGATCACTAAGACTGCAGAACCCACCAAGAGCCATTTCTTTTCGATAATCCGTGTCAAAGGCCCCAGAGCCACCAGCGATGCCACCAATCCTGCCAACTGGAACAGCGGGATGAGAGACAGTTGTTCTGTGGTCATGCCCCAAAAATGAAAGCCCATAAAAGGATTAAAAATGCTTTCAACCGCCAGAATGAAAGTAGACAGCATCATGCCGAAGAAAATCGCTCTGAAAGAACGATTACTGAACGCAGCTAAAAACTCACCCAGGACCTGCCGGGGTGACACCTTTGGAGCAGGCGCATAGGACTTTGACAGAAGACGGGGCAATTCAGACAAGGTGCCAAGCGCACAAATCCAAATGGCGGCCACAATCACCAAAGCAGAAAACAAAGACCAGGATTGGTAAGCCGCTGCGTTCAAAAGGCCTGGATTAAACGCCTCCGTTGTGGGAAAGAACCATCGATAGGAGATGGGTACGAAGAGCGCGCCACCCAGAAAACCAAAAAACGTGCTGGCCGCGTACAGCGATGAGCGTTCTTGATACCCCTCGGCCAGCTCTGCTCCCAGCGCAAGATGAGGGATATGGTAGAACGTTAACGACAAACGGACGGCCACCGCGAAGGTCAAGAGCCAGAAGAAATAGGCTAGATCAGACAGACCCTCTGGGGGATTGAAGAGAAGATAAAAGCACAGGGCCATCGGTACGGCGGCAAGCGCAATAAGAGGATGACGACGACCGTACCGCGTTCTGAGCTTATCAGAGTAACTGCCAACCACCGGGTCGCTGATGGCGTCCACAACCAGCGCAGCCGCCAGCGCAAGCCCGGTCAAGGACGCTGACACACCGAGGACTTGATTGTAAAAAAACAACAAGAAGACGTTAAAACCGGAATTTTTAACGGCCTCAGCCAATTGGCCCACGCCAAACGCAAGACGAACCGGTAGCGAGAGCGAAGCCATGCGAGACTACTTGATCAATTGAGCGTTTGAGTCTCTACGATCTCTTAATGACTGACAAGCCGTTCTTGCCGGCCTTCATCGTGAGGTTTCAGCGCCGACCTAGAAGCTGATCAATCCTGTGCCCGTCATCAGCAGGATGATCAGCGCGACCGGAAGCACGACGCGCAAGAGAAGCAGCCATATCCGATAGAGATTTCCCTCCTTTAGACCGATCGATGAGGCCGTTAAGTGCGGGGCCAAACGCCACCCCACAAAGGCAGCAACCATGACCCCTCCCAAAGGCAGCATGATCTGATTGGAGAGAAAATCGAGCTGGTCGTTCAGGGCTGAGCCGACCACTGCAACATCACCAAAAACATAAATATTGAGTATCGAGAAAACGAAGAGGAGAAGCGTCCATTGCAGAGCGGCCGCGCGTCTCGCACCCCCAATAGACCTCGCGCGTGCCACGACCAAAGGCTCGATAAATCCGACAATCGATGAAATTGCAGCGAGTGCTAACAACACAAAGAAGGCCGTGGCAAGCCAGATGCCCCCCGACATTTGGCCAAATGCCACGGGCAGGACTTGAAAGATCAAACCTACGCCACCCGCAGGGTCCAGCCCGTATCTAAACACTAAGGGGAAAATCACAAGCCCTGCCAGTAGCGCAACGCCGGTGTCGGCGATCACCACCAAAACACTAATTCTAAAAATCGATTGGTTGGCTGGCAGATAAGCCCCGTAAGTCCACATGCCAGCCATCGCAACGCCAATGGAGAAAAACGCCTGACCAACGGCCGCGAGCCCAACGCTGGCATCGATCCTTGAAAAATCGGGCCGCAAGAGATAATCGAGCGCCACATCAAACCCGGGATAGTGGGCGTTGTAGACCGCAAGCCCTACAAGCAACATCAAGAGCAAAGGCATCATGATCGTCACCGCACGCTCAATGCCTCCCCTCACGCCGCCGTAGATAATCACCAAGGCAACGAGCAAGACACAGCCAACACCCACAGATTGGATTCCCCGATCGGCCTTGAGCACTTCAAATGCACTGGCTGAGCGGACACTATCGAGACCCACAAAGGCGCCCGTCAGCGCCTCGCGACCATAAATGAGCACCCAACCCGCCACCGTGGCATAGGTCACCATGATCAAGAACGCGGTTGCCAGCATCCAAAGCCCCATCCATTGCCATCTGGCGCTGAGCTTCATGCTGCCGGCCAGCTGGCGCATCGACTGCAGCGGCTCATCACCGCCTCTTTGGCCGAGCACCAATTCGGCAATCAAAATGGGCAAGGCGATAAACGCCGCGCAGACGAGGTAAACCACCAAGAAAGCGCCCCCGCCGTTCTCGCCAGTCATGTAGGGAAAACGCCAAATATTCCCCAGCCCTACGGCGAACCCAATAGCCGCCATTAAAAAACCAAAACTGGACTTGAAGGATTCTCTTTGCATGCAATTGCTCTCTGATATCAGCGGTTAGAGCTTAACGCACCCAGAACGTGAAACTCAGCCTGGAGGACACGCTTCGAGCCTCGAATTCTTTGATCTCGATCTTGAAAACAGAGCCTCTCGTACACATAGTAGTCTCATCAAAGGAGCGCACTATGCTACGTATTCTTTTATTTCTAGCGACCAACTTCGCCATCCTGCTGGTCCTTGGCATTGCGATGCAAGTCCTGGGTATTGACGACATGCTGGCGGCCTCGGGCTCGGGGTTTAATACCCAAGGCATCCTCGCATTCTCCATGCTGTTTGGATTCGGCGGCGCGTTCTTGTCTCTTGCAATGTCGAAGTTTTTGGCTAAGCGAGGCATGCGGGTCCAAATCATCGAGCAACCGTCAAACGAAACGGAGCGATGGCTGGTCAGCACGGTGGAACGCTTTGCCAAACAGAGCAACATTGGCATGCCGGAAGTTGGCATCTTTAACCAACCACAACCCAACGCGTTTGCCACAGGCATGTCGAGAAACAATGCCCTGGTCGCGGTTTCCACCGGCCTGCTCACCCAGATGGACCGAGATGAAGTAGAAGCCGTCCTCGGTCACGAAATCGCGCATGTCGCCAATGGCGACATGATCACGATGGGATTGCTGCAAGGTGTCTTGAATACCTTTGTCATCTTTTTGTCCCGGCTCGGAGGCTACATCGTGGATCGCGTCATTCTCAAAAATCAGAGGGGACACGGCATCGGTTACTTTGTTACCACCATCATCTTTCAAATCCTGCTCTCTATCCTGGCATCTGTGATCGCGATGTGGTTCTCGAGGCGCCGGGAATTTCGCGCCGACGAAGGTGGCGCGCAGCTGGCTGGAAAATCAAAGATGATCCGAGCGCTCAAACGACTCCAGCAAGTCAATGAACCGCAGGATTTAGAGGGCGAATTTGCCGCCTTTGGCATCTCAGGTCGTCGGAGCGGGTTCAGCGAACTGTTTCTCAGTCATCCGCCGCTCGAAAAACGGATTCGCCACCTGGAAGCACAACAAATTTTGTGATGCGCAACACAACCGGCATGCTGGTCCGCCATGCGAGGGTCGAGATTCGCGCATAAATCACTCATTGATGGATGATCAGGCGCCTTTTTTGTATGGTGGGCGACTTGACGCAGCATCGCCAAATCATCGTCCGGAGCCCTTTCATGAGTGAATCAAGTGATATCAGTGAAATCCGCACCGCCGTGCGCCAACTTTGCGCTCAATATGGCGAGGATTACTGGCTAGAGTTGGACCGCACCCGGGGCTACCCCACAGAATTCGTTGATGAGTTAAATCGCTCGGGCTTCCTAACCGTCCTTATCCCAGAAGCCTATGGCGGCGCAGGGCTTGGCGTGTACGAAGCGTCCATCATCATGGAGGAAGTTTGCCGGTCTGGGGCTCATGCAGGCGCCTGTCATGCCCAAATGTACGTGATGGGTTCCGTACTTCGACATGGCAGCGAAGCCCAAAAACAACAGTATCTGCCAAAGATTGCCGCCGGAGAATTACGACTACAAAGCTTCGGCGTCACTGAGCCGACCACTGGGACTGACACGACGAGCCTGAAAACCACGGCACGACGAGACGGCGACGATTACGTCATCAATGGCCAAAAAGTTTGGATCAGCCGAATTCAGCACTCGGACCTCATGGTGCTACTCGCAAGAACCACACCGAAGGATCAGGTCAAAAAGAAAACGGACGGCTTATCTGCCTTTCTGATACACGTGGGCGAAGCCGAGGGCAAAGGACTTGAAATTCGACCCATCGAGTCGATGATCAACCATCACAGCTGCGAACTGTTTTTTGACGATTTGCGCGTACCCAAAGATAGCTTGCTCGGGACCGAGGGCGCAGGCTTCAAAGTCATTCTAGATGGCATGAATGCTGAGCGTATTCTCATCGCGGCTGAGTGTGTGGGCGATGGTCGCTACTTCATCGATAAGGCCAGTCATTACGCCAAAGAGCGGATCGTCTTCGACCGTCCCATCGGGCAGAACCAGGGCGTTCAGTTCCCCATCGCGAGATCCTATGCTGAAGTTGAAGCCGCTTGGCTGATGGTGGAGAAGGCTGCGCGCATGTTTGACGCGGGCGAGCCCTGTGGTGCTGAAGCCAACATGGCCAAAATGCTGGCCTCTGAGGCCTCCTGGCGGGCTGGCGATGTGTGTATGCAAACGCATGGCGGCTTCGCGTTCGCAAAGGAATACCATATTGAGCGTAAGTTCAGAGAGACACGCCTCTATCAGATTGCACCCATCTCAACCAACCTGATTTTGAGCTTCATAGGTGAACACGTTCTAGGGATGCCGAGATCCTTCTGATACCTCGGGCTGGTTGAGGTATGGTTGAGGTTAGGAAGCCGAAATTTCGTCCCCGAGGGATACGCTTCCGACCCCATCTGGCACGAAGTAACCCCCAAACGTCACGCCGCCAGCGTAACCAACGCCGTCCTTTCGATACTGACTTAACGTTCTCAGCGGTTCTTTGCTACGTTGCTCTCCGAACGGATCGAAGGTGGTGACGCTGCAACGCTCACAGGCTACCACTCGGGAAAAGGTGAGATCCCCAATTTGAAGGGTGGCCGCTGATTCCTCTGCGAAGGGAGATAACCCACTGATCACCAGATTGGGTCGGAACTGCTCCACTTGAACCGCCTCGCGGCCTTGCGCCGCGGACCTTGAAACATCCACCGCATCGGCCTGGCTCGATTCGGCAATTCGATCATTCAGATCAGCCAGAGAGGCCAAACTGACTATCAGGATGGGCGCAATATCTACGAATGCTGGCTGAGTTGAGCCATGCAGGCTTTGAAATGGCGTGCCCTCCAGATGCAACAACGTCGCTTCAGCGGCTTTAACCAATTGCAGGGGTTGACCGAAGACTTGGAGAAGCCATTCCGATACCACCGAGCCAGCACTGACGCAGGGGACATCCCGGCCGATACTCTTGATGGGGCCGGTGGGTTCTATCGCTGATTCGTCGAAGTGGATTTCGCTCGAGCCCGCAAAATTCAGTGTCAGGCCTTGGCTGGATTCGAAAACCTCCAAAAACCGAAGCGCCGGCATGACCTTCTGATTCACGATTCCTTGCGCATTAACCAACACCCATTGACGGTCTCCCACTAAACCGCCTGTGGTAACATCCGCCGCCTCAACGCGCTCACCTCGGCATCCTTTGATCGGGTATCGATAAATGGTTTCCAACCGAGCCACGGCAACCTCGCTATCCATTCAGTTTTCAACAGTATAGGCGCCAAGTTTCATGCAAAACACCGTTATCATTCCCGAGCGTTTTAAAGGTCCACCACAATCGGGCAACGGCGGTTACGTCAGCGGTGCGTTCGCAGCTTTTTTGCCTCCGATACCCAACCGGTGCCCTGAGATTACGTTGCGATCGCCCATCCCATTGGACACCCTGATGCAAATCGAGCCACTCAACGATCAGGAGACTGGCGAGGTGCGGGTGATGCACGAGCAAACGCTCATCGCCGAATGCAGAATGATCGCGTCTCCCTTCGAGACTCTAGCGATACCACCCTGTCCTGATCCGCAACGCATTCAAGCCGCCCTGCCCCATTCACTCGCTTTCAAACAAAATATCAATCCGCTGTTGCCCAACCAACAGGGCTTTCATCCCATTTGCTTTTGCTGTGGCGCTGAACATGAGACCGGGCTTCGTGTTTTCCCCGCCCCCCTCAAGGAAGGTCACGTGGGTGCACTCTGGGCAACCGAAGACGCCTGGGGTGTCAGGGGCAAAATGCCTGAGGCTTTTTTATGGACTGCGTTGGATTGCCCCGCCCAATTTGCCTATATGAACCAATCCATTAAGACAGGATTGATGGGCAGAATGACTGCAGAGATCCTCAGTGTCCCTGCTGCTGGACAGACGCTCATCGTCTCGGCTTGGACAATAGCGATTGAGGGGAAAAAGCATTTCGCCGGCTCAGCAATCTTTGATCTCGATCAAACCCTGCTGGCAAGGGCCATTACGGTGTGGATTGGGGGTGAACCGCTCGGCTTTTAGTGGCCTCAAGCATCCACTGCTCGGAGCTCTTGCATAGCTTCTCGGCTGATGCGGTATGCACTGCCAAAGAAGAGCCAAAGTAGAACTGCAGCAACGACCAGATCCGGAATGGGCGAGGCGGTCACATAGACCATCGCTGCGGTCACCAGGACGGCAATACCCTCCGCCACGTCATTTCTCGAGCACAGCCAGACCGATGCCATGTTCACATCATCACCTCGAAGCGGCGTCAGCATCGCCAAACACACACCATTCGCGACAAGATTGATGGCGGCGGCAACGGCCATTCCCACAGCCAGCGGGGTCTGTGGATCCATACTTCGGCCAATCAATTGCGCAAGGACAAAGAGCCCAGCCGCAAATATGAGCAAGCTCTTGAGCATGGCCGCTCTGGCTTTCATGCGCGCGCCAAGACCAATCACAGCCAAACTCACCGCATAAGCCAGCGCATCGCCTAAATTGTCGAGGGTGCCCGAAAGCAGCGCGGTCGAGTGCGTTGCAAACGCTGCAAAAACCATCATGGCAAAGGCTGCGAGATTGATCACCATCACGCGAGATAGAACCTTTCGCTGTCTTGCCTCCAGCACAGACACATCCATTGATTGGCACCCACACTCGCTCATAGCACTCGCCTGTTTATGTTCACTCTGCCTTTTATGGATTGGGTTGCTGCTAAGACTCTGACTCCGGCGCCTAAGATCGTGAAAATGATTCATTGACCATTTTCTTAGCGATTAGGATCCCGCGCCAAACCCAATTCGATCTTCAACTTAACAACTGGTATTCAACTCAAAATCTGCGTTATGGTAGCGGCGCGAAGTATAGGACGTTGGCATGGAAACGTTAAGAAAATCCATTCATCCTGAGGTGGGCGCAACCTGGCAGTCGCTGGCTGAAACCCACCTTTCTGAACTCGACACCGACCAAGCGGTGAGTCAATTACAGAGCTGGAACTTGCATATTTTCGCCAGGCGTATTTCCCCCCGAAATGGTCAGCCAGCCAACCCCATCCTGCCGAGTGACATTGTCTTCTTAGAACCACCGCTTGCTTAAGCGCCGATATCTGCCCCATGCAGAACCTTGGGACCTTCGATGTTTTCAACCGACTGAGCGGCGCAAACCGCAACCACAACCCAACTTAACGGGACGTCCCTTGATGAGTCACGAAGAAGCTGTCATAAAAACGGTGAGCCTGGGCGCCGCCCACGAAGGTCATGTTGAATTGCTGGTCACGCTTCGATTCCCAACCGGCGGTGAATCGGTCATCTGTCTAGACCCGATGAGCTCCACCCGATTGATGGATCTCGCCGGAGCCCAGCAAATGGAAGACCTGATCGGTTGTGGTTGGACCTTGGTTCGGGATGCCATCAGCGCAGCGCACCAGGCCACCGACTCGCTGAACCCGCGACCCGACCTCTAATCGTTTGCCCTAGCGTTGATTCTATCCGGTGACGGTGCAGGCGGATCAGGATCAAACCTCGCTATTCACCCTTAGATCTCCGGGCGCAGGCAATAGAAAAAGCCGATCAATGTTCCTCACGATCATCATCGCTCCCGCCTGGGCCCTCTGAAACCTAGACCCGCCTGAGTGGCTCACGCGTCGCCGTCGCTGCGAGTGAGTCGCCATGATCTTTTGCGGGCTCACCGTTCAGGCTGACACCGTGACCGCTCGCATCGAATGCAGAAATGATGCCTCATTCAACTGACCTGATCCGGTTGATTTGCCTGTCTGGGTTGCTTATCGTCGACAACACCCACGGGTCGACGCTGCGCCCAGAGGACATCAAGCCCTGTCAGGCAGAGCGCTTGTGCCTCCCGGTTTCTGGTCCGCGTCGAACGATCAATTGACGAACTAGGAACGATTCATATGACCTACGACACCATCATCAAGCACGGCACCATTGCCGACGGAACAGGTCAACCTCTCTTTAAAGCCGATGTCGGGATCCAGGGTGACCGCATTACGGCGCTTGGCGACTTGCATGATGACGGACATCGCATCATTGACGCAGAGGGCATGATCGTTAGCCCTGGCTTCATTGACCCTCACACCCACTTCGACGCCCAATTACTTTGGGACGGGGCCGCAAAGCCTGCGCTCGCTCACGGCGTAACCACCATTGTTCCTGGGAATTGCTCGCTATCGCTCGCGCCTCTCAAGGCGGAACATCGAATGAAGTTGGTGGGCATGTTCAACCAGATCGAAGAAATGCCGTTCAAAGCTTTTAAAGAGGGCGTGGAGTGGAATTGGGAAACGTTTGAAGAGTACGTGGCGAGAATCTCCGATGGACTCGCCATCAACGTTGCGCCTTTGGTGGGACACAGCCTGCTGAGACTCTGGGTCATGGGGGACGACTCCATGACCCGTGCAGCTTCACCCGATGAGGTTGCTGCCATCGGCAGTCTATTGGAGACCTGCCTGACACATGGCGCCATTGGATTGTCGACCAGTTTTGTTGACATGGATGAGCAGCTGCAGCCGGTCCCGAGCCGATATGCGGATACCGATGAATTAGACGCTCTGTGTGCCATCTTGGCTAAACATCAAAAAATTCTTCAGGTGGTCCACGAGTTCTATGACACCGATCTGACGCTGGCTCGAATCGATCAACTTGCAGACTTATCACTCAAACACGACATCACAACCACCTTGTCCCCGTTGTTCGTCAATCAGGACAATCGGTCTGGCGTGAGCAGAGTGATGGAGCGGGTGCATGCGCAGCACGCTAGAGGCGCGAGGGTTTGGCCACAAGTTCAAACACGACCGATTGATATTAGCTTTTGTCTCGAAGTCCCCAGCCTGCTCTTTATCCGATATCCCACTTGGTACCAATTGCTAAGATTCTCAACACCAGAGGCCATCCTTTTGGCGCTCAAAACCCCTGAGACACGAGCCAAACTGGAGAAGGAAATCGAACCCATGATGCCGCTCTGGGCGATGCTCAAATTGCGGCGAGTGGAACACGACGCCAATCAACACCTGGTTGGGAAGACATTGGCCGAAATTGGCGAGTTGCGCGGGGTGACCCCACTGGTGGCGATGATCGATCTATCCATTGAGGAAAACTTGCGGGCGCATTTTTTAGCCGCCGATATGGGCCACAATATTGATGACGTGGTGGGCCCCCTCCTGAATGACGAGCGAGTCATGATCGGCGCGAGCGACGGTGGCGCGCATATCCTCTCGTTCTCCACCTATGGTGATACGGGGTATCTGTTCTCACGGTTCGTACGAGACAACGCGCAAATCTCAATCGAAGCGGCTGTCCACAAGATCACACAGGCCCCTGCCAAAATCTGGAATATTCAGGATCGCGGCGTCATTGCGCCTGGCAACATTGCAGACATCACGATCTTTGACGCCGATACGATTGGCCGCGGAGACGAATACTACGTCCAGGATGTTCCAGGCGAAGGCTTTCGTTATCTGCGCGATGCGCTGGGTATTCAGCAAGTCTTGGTGAGCGGCAAAGTGGCTTATAGCAGTGCCGATGGATATTCAGACGAAGCTTGCGGCCAAATTGTCTAGGGCTCTCTCAACCGCCTAGCCCCTTTTGAACACAAGGAATTTGCAGTGATCAATCGACGCAAAGTAGCCACCAACGGCATCGAGCTCTCCATTCTAGAGGCTGGACGTGGGCCTCTCGTACTGCTGGTTCATGGCTTTCCCGAAGCGGCTTATTCCTGGAGGCATCAACTGCCAGCATTGGCGGCGGCCGGTTTTCATGCGGTCGCACCCGACATGCGAGGCTACGGCGAGAGTGATCGCCCGAGCGAAATCGAGGCCTACAATCAGTGGGCGGTTTCGCACGATATTTTAGGGTTAATCACTTCCCTGGGTTACGAGCAGGCTGTGGTGATAGGCCATGATTGGGGGGCGCCCACTGCGTGGAACTGCGCCTTACTTGCACCTGACCGAGTCAAAGCCGTCGGTGCGCTCTCGGTGCCTTTCTCACCCAGAGGCACTGAACCCCCACTCCCCCTGTTGCGCCGGATCTTTGAGGGCCAATTTTTCTATCAGCTTTACTTTCAAACGCCCGGTGTCGCTGAAGCAGAGTTTGAGCAAGATATCGAGGTGAGTCTTCGAAAATTTTATTACCTAGGTTCGGGTCTTGCCGACCCCGCGAAGCTGGGCGGTGAACGCAAACCTGACGATGATCTTTTAAGCGGAATCGTCGATCCAGGGGATCTGGTGCCCTGGTGCAGTCAAGACGAACTTGATGAATACGTTCGTTCTTTTCGAATCAGCGGTTTTCGCGGCCCACTCAACTACTATCGGAATCTGGATCTTTCTTGGGAGAAGTTCGCGTCGACCCCGCAAAAAATTCAACAACCCGCCATGTTTGCTGCGGGCGATCGGGATGGGGTGATCATCATGGCCAAAGCTGCGCTGGATGCCATGCCGAGCCACGTGCCCGATCTAAGAATCAATACCTTAATTCCAGGTGCCGGTCACTGGACGCAGCAAGAGGCACCCGAGGAGGTTAACGCACTCATGCTGGATTTCCTAAGTTCGTTAGAATAGCGACGAGACCCATTCCTGAATCAGACGGTTAAATGAATCATCAGCCTGACAGCAAGCCTTCAGTGGCCATCACCGGTGCGGGGATCTGTGGTTTGTGTTGCGGCGTGGCACTTGCCCAAGCCGGGCATTCGGTGACCATCATTGAACGAGATACCGCGCTACCTGAAGGGGATGCAGACGCCATTTTCTTTGAATGGATTCGTCGTGGCGCCTCTCAATTCAAACACCCCCACGCCTTTCTCGGCGTGATGAGCAATTTACTGTCTGAGATGTTCCCCGATTTGATTGACGATTTTTGGGCCGCGGGCGCTCGCAAGATCACCTTTGCGGACATGCTGCCAGAACCCCTGCTGCACACCGCATCAATGACAGACGAAGACGAGCGACTTTGGCTGCTGATGTGTCGACGTGCCACGATGGAGATGGTTTTGCGTCGTTACGCAGAACGACAACCTGGACTGACGTTGCTTTCAGGGGTGCGCGTGAATCGCGCCGAGATTAATACATCAGGCCCGTTTGCTCGGATTGAAGGTCTAGAAATTCAGAGCCTGGGTGAAAACAGCGCGCCATCCAACCTCCATGCGGATCTTTACATTGATGCCGCAGGGCGTGGCTCGCACTTCAAACGCTGGTTTGAATCGGCGGGCCTGCATGTTGAGAGCGAAAGTCATGATGCCGAGATCGTTTATTACACCCGCCATTATCGGCTGCGCGAGGGTGTTGACGAACCTCCGCGTCGAGGCAAGCATCGCAGTGCCGGCGATCTTGGTTATCTAAAATTCGGTGTCTTTCCCG
This sequence comes from Pseudomonadales bacterium, assembly GCA_023261215.1. Lineage (GTDB taxonomy): Bacteria > Pseudomonadota > Gammaproteobacteria > Pseudomonadales > Azotimanducaceae > UBA9926. The sequence goes on from JALRJG010000005.1 coordinate 12,952, forward strand.
GCGAAAACGGGCATTTTGCAGTGATCATTTGCGTGCCCAAAGCAGACGCTGCGCTCCACACGGCAGTGAAGGACAACGATGCGTTCGATGCCATCTGCCGCGCCATACCCGGACTCAATCCTTGGGTGGGCGAGGCGTCGAGCGTTGCCACGACTGACGCATTCGGCATGGGTAACATCAAGGCTGAATGGCACGACTATGTCTCTGAAACGGGACCCTTGGTTGAGAACTATTTTGCCGTGGGTGACAGTGCTGTTCGAACGAACCCACTGTATGGTCGGGGATGCAGCACAGGGATCATTCATAGCCATCTGCTGCGACAAGTGTTGAGTGAGGATCTATCTCCGGCTGATCGTGCACGCGCGTTCCACGAGCGCTCAAGAGCGCGTCTTAGACCCATTTGGGAAGCCAGTCTCAAAGAGGACCGTGCGGCCATTAAGCGGGCTCACCGCATTTTAGAAGGCGAATCAGACCAATCTTTCTCATTCAAGCGCTGGCTGCAAGCCAGTCTTGGAGATGCCATCAATCGAGCATCTCAGGAATATTTAGTGGTCTTTCGGGGCGCCATGCGTACATTCAACTTAATGGAACAACCCGGTGACTTCTTAAAAGAACGGAAAGTTCAATTATTGATCTTGTGGACCCTGCTCACGGGCGGCAAAAAGAATAAGGCAGCTCGCTTCGTGGCGGGTCCCGATCGCGAAGGGATGCTCGCTGAGTTGGCGGCGCTTGAGGAAAACCGCGCCTTTCAAGATGCGCTTTCGTCAGCGCGCGCCGCCGCCTCGTGAAATTACGCCAGTTGACGCCAGCCGTTGGCGCGGAGATTGAGGACATTGATCTCAGCCTGCCTCTCACCGAACACCTCAGTCACGCGCTAAGAGATGCCCTGCTCGCCCATCACGTACTGGTTATTCGCAACCAAACCCTCAATCGCGCTCAACATCGCGCGATCGCGGAATGTTTTGGCCCGCTCCACATTCACCCTTCCCGCAAGCACTTACCGGCCGACCAACACCCAGAGCTTTTCCTCATCGATATCAAACCAGACGCGACGCAGAGCAATGGTGAAACTTGGCATGCAGACATCACCTGTGAGGCAACGCCGCCGCTCGCATCACTGCTTTATCTCACTGAGATTCCGAGTAACGGCGGCGGCGATACCCTGTTCACAAATATGCATCTGGCGTTCGAGGATCTCTCTCCCGACCTCAAGTCGTTGCTTTTAAAGCAGGTGGCTTTCCATGATGGTGAGCAAGACCTCCGGCAGTACGGCATTCGACTCAAACCTGGCCAGACTTATCCAGCCCATCCTCACCCTTTAGTGATCCGCCACCCGACTACGGGCGCACCCACGCTCTACGTCAACGAGAGCTTTACTTCACATATTATTGGTATGGCGTCGTGGGAATCATCGATGCTGCTGACGGGTCTTTTCAACAGAATCAAGGCTAACGTCAGAAACCAGTGCCGCATCCAATGGCTGCCTGGCACCTTAACGATTTGGGATAATTATAGTGTTCAGCATCAGGCGGTATTCGACTATCAAGGGCACCGTCGCTATGGTGAGCGACTGACCGTCTCGGCACCCTGTGCGCCCGAGGCGTGGCTTGCCCCCTCGAGCGCTTAACGCGCAGCCCTCGCTCAGAACCGGGCGCTTAGGCCTTAGGCACCCAGCCCGCACACCAGCCCGGGCCAGCCACCAAGCGGTTTTGGAACAATTGGCAACTGCCCCAGTCATCCGTTTGCTCGCTCAGCCCATAAAAACGGCAGTTATCACAGACTTGATCCGCACCCTTCACGCCCATTTTGTCGGTACGTGTTGCCTTGGTGCCATCCTCTACGTAGCGCAAGGCTTTCGCCGTGGGATCATCCTCGGGCACTTTGTCTGCGGCTCGGGCGACCGATACATTCAAAGCTGGGATCAACGTGAGGGCACCAGCCGCGCCCAAGTGCTGAATAAAGGTTCGTCTTGTCGTCATAAGTCAGGCTCTCTCTGTCTTTCAATACGTTGGTGCTTATCCAATTCTTCAATTCTGAAACTTTCACACGACCGCGTTTTTCGTCGCGACTGGCCGCTACCAACGAGCGGCGCATTTTAACCCATAAAGACCCTCGAGAATTGCCGCCGAACGCGGCACTCATCAGGTCACCCGCTGACGCTCAGAAAAACGAGGCGCCTTGTATTGCGCTTGTTCGAGGACCTCCTGAAGTATCGTTAAGCAGCGCGCTATGTCCTGATAGCCATTCACCAATGGGTGGATGCCAAATCGAAGAATGTCTGGTGCTCTAAAGTCACCGATGACCCCATGTTCAATCATGGCCTGCACAATGGCATACGCTGAAGGATGACGAAAACTCACATGGGAACCTCGGTCCGCAGGTGCTCGAGGGGTTGCGAGCTTAAGGTCAAGGCCTCGCTCAGCCACACCCTCAATCAGGCGGCCCGTGAGCGCTCTCGATTTCGACTGCACAGCGTTAAGATCAAGATCGAGAAACAGAGCAAGGGATGCATACGCAGCGGTCATGGCCAGGATCGAGGGCGTGCCGGTCAGAAACTGACGGGCACCTTCTGCGGGCTCATAGTCATGAGCGAATGCAAAAGGGTCTTGATGTCCCATCCAACCCCAAAGCGGCTGACTGAATTGATTGAGCAAGCGGTCAGCCGCATACACAAAACTGGGCCCACCGGGCCCGCCGCATAGAAACTTGTAGGTGCACCCCGTCGCAAAATCGACGCCGGCCGAACCAAGCTCAAGGGGCATCACGCCGGCACTGTGCGCAAGATCCCAAATCACGAGCGCACCCTGATCATGCGCGCGCGACGTCCATTCTTTGAGATCAAATTTCTCACTGCTCACATAGTGAACATGACTTAGCACGATCACAGCAGTCTCATCATCCAGCGCTTCACTGAGCGCTGACCGAGGCACCGTGTGCAGCGTCATGCGAGTCTCACCCATGAGTCGTGCCAGCCCTGCCGCCACGTAGCCATCGGTGGGGAATTGGCCTTCTTCCATCAACACCTTGGTTCTAGGCGCTGCCGCCTGCAGAGCAAGCGCAATCAACTTAATGAGATTAACCGAGATCGAATCGCAGGCAATGACCTCGTGTGGCTGGGCACCGAGAACGTGGGCGATTCGCGCGCCCAACCGTTCAGGTAGTCCAATCCAGTCGGACTGGTTCCATCCCCCGATCAACTGATCACCCCACTCATCGTTGAGTAGTCGATGCATGGCCGGCGGCACGCTCTTCGGTAGCGGTCCGAGGGAATTGCCGTCCAGATAAATCAAACCCTCTGGGAGATTGAATTGCTCACGATAGTGACCCAAGGCATCATCCGCATCCTGTTGCGCGGCCTGCTCCATGAATGCAAAGTCGGTCGTCCTTAAGTTCACAGGCGGGCTCCGACTGGCTGCCGGCCCCTTGAGACCGAATCTGAGAGGATTTGTGCCAGCGCTTCACAAGCCGGATGACCCGGAAGTAAGGCATCAAAATGGCCAATGCCTTCCAAGACAATACACTCGCCCTTTCGTTCACTTGCGTAGTCTTGGGTTTGGTCCGCGGGCACAATGGAATCGAGAGCCGCGGCGATCACGGTCTCTTTCGACCATGCCTCACCGAAACGCGGCGAGATGTCGCGCGGATTGACGACCTCACCTGAAGTGATCAGCGCTTCGACCATCACCTGGCACGACCCCGAACCTTGTCCGTAACGCTCGAGGTCAGTAATCGGCGCTAAGGCAACCACAGCATCAAACTCAAAGGTCTCTCGATCGCCCAATCGATCAGCGCTGCAGCCCAACCCGCGGGCGTTCAACCAAAGCGCGAGGTGCCCCCCAGCCGAATGACCAAACACAACCAGCCGCGCCCCTCGTTTCATAGCCAGCGCTTTCGCACGTGCGACCGCACTCACGATATCGGCGAAGGTCCCCGGCCAACCCGCGCCCGGCTCTCCGCAGCGACGATATTCGGGCAAGACAGACGACAGGCCTTGCTCCGCAAAAAAGGTACACAAAGGCCTCAGATGCACACGATCAAATTCAGCGGACCAACACCCACCATGAATGACGCAAACCAGAACCTCTTCGACCTCATCTCTCGAATCTTGCTGAGACACCGTCTGCTCTTCGGATCGGACGTCGATTGCAATCGCATTTCGATTGGCGGACGCGCGCTTGTTCGATCCCTTTGAAATCGGCGCGGTTTTAGCCCACCAAATCCAGTCGGGGGTTAATCCATCAAACGGATTCGTCACGGCATCGGGGGTCCGATAAGGCGCCTGCAGCAACGCTTCAAACGTAATGGGTGGCATCAGATCACGCCATTGGATCGCCGCGCTGCAGGCGGACATGCTTTTTGCCCTCGTGAACAGGCGCCCCTTGACGTTACGCTCATGAGCATCAATGATCCAAGCAAAAGGAGTCCGTATGTTACAAGAACTCAATGACAAAGTGATTTGGGTGACAGGCGCCACATCCGGCATTGGTGAAGCTGCCGCGATCCACCTGAGCCAGGGAGGCGCTACCGTCATCGCGTCCGGACGGAGGGCCGAACGTCTCGATGCGCTCGCCGAACAACTCGTCGAACCCTTTCATCTCGCGCCACTCGACGTGGCAGACGAGCAAGCTGTCAATGAATGCGCGGAATATATCATCGAGACTTACGGCCGGATTGATGTCCTCGTTCACAGTGCGGGGCTCAACATCACGGAGCGCAGCTGGGATCAGATCAGTCCAAGCGGCTGGAACGAAGTCATTCAAGTCGATCTGAACGGCGCTTTTTACTGCAACCATGCGGTCCTGGGCGCCATGCGTGAGCAAGGCGACGGCTTAATCATCAACATATCCTCTTGGGCCGGCCGTTTCGTAAGTCGCGTGTCAGGCGGCGCCTACTCGGCAGCCAAACACGGACTCAATGCCATGACTGAGAGCATCAATCAGGAAAACTGTCAGCACGGTATCCGGGCCACCGCGCTTTGCCCTGGTGAAGTAGCGACCGAGATATTGGATCGCCGACCCGTGCCTGTTTCGGCAGAGGACCGCGCTCGAATGGTTCAATCCGAGGACGTAGCCGAGTTGATCGCTTTTATCGTTCGCACCCCGGCCCATGTCTGTCTTAACGAAATCACCATCAGCCCGACATGGAATCGAGGCTATATTCGAGGGGGATGATATGAAAATTGGTCTGGGTATTTTTGCCACCGACTACACGATCGATATCGGTGAGCTCGCCATGCTCGCAGAATCGAATGGGTTCGAGTCTCTTTTAATTCCAGAGCATACCCATATTCCAACATCCAGGCAGAGTCCTTGGCCAGGTGGCGCAGACCTCCCCAAGGAGTACTACCACACCTTCGATCCCTTTGTGGCGCTTGCAATCGCGGCTGCGAAAACATCAACGCTAAAACTTGGAACCGGCATCTGCTTACTCCCACAAAGAGACACCATTACCACAGCAAAATCAGTCGCGAGCCTAGAAAGACTCTCGAATGGACGATTCATTTTTGGTGTTGGCGCGGGCTGGAATCGAGAGGAACTCGAGCATCACGGAACGGCTTTTTCCACGAGATTCGAACGCCTAGAGGAACAGCTCGCAGCGTGTCGCTTGCTCTGGGGCGAGGGCGCCGCTCGGTTCACGGGCGACCATGTCAACTTCAGTGAATCGGTCTGTGCCCCAAAACCATTGGGACACGTACCGATTCTTATCGGCGGCGAATCTGACCACACCTTGCGACGCATTGCTCGCCTAGGTGACGGTTGGCTACCCCGAGCGCGCCATGGATTCGATGCGGCGTTAGAGCTCGCACGATTTGCTCGAATCGCAGAGAAAGAAGGTCGGGACCCAAGTACACTCACCACAACGCTGTTTGGTGCGCCCCCGGTCCCTGAGGTGCTGGATGGCTATCGCTCGGCCGGCGTTGACCGTGCGATCATCATCCTCAGATCAGAGCCTGCGGAACAGGTCGCAAAGACCGTTGCTGACATCACGGGCCGCTTAAAATCGTCTTTTCTCTAGACGGACCATTCTCCTAAAACCAAGCCTCGATGAGTTTGGGTCCTCGCTCGCGCATCGCAAGTCCAAAATGATCGTTAAAGGTCTTGGACGAATCGACTCGCACGGCATCAAGCCCCATCCCCTGCGCCAACTTTACGAAATCCAAATCCGGTTCGCCTAAATCCAACATTTTCAGCGTCTCGCGATCCATGGATTGTGCACCCACCCTGGAAAGTTCAACTTGTAAAATCTGATACTTCCTATTGGCAAAGATGACGACGCAGATATCGAGTTGTTCACGGACCATGGTCCAGAGCGCTTGGATGGTGTACATCGCCCCACCATCGCCATGCAGGCATACCACCTTTCGATGCTCATCGGCCACCGCGGCGCCGATGGATACCGGCAGCCCATAGCCAATCGATCCCCCGGTGAGAGAGATCCAGTCGTGAGGTTCGCTCG
>JALRJG010000060.1 GCA_023261215.1 Pseudomonadales bacterium
AGTTCCCTGTGCCTCGTGTTCCTGTTTGTTTTGGTCATAGGCACTCCATAGGAGAGCAGCCAGCAAAAAAGCCGGCGTGACCGATTGTTCATTCCTTATACGTTCGTCCGTAGCTACGAGCGCCCTGAGTTCGAATTCACTCAAAGGATGAACGCCATTCGGCGCGGGAAAGAGTTGTTGATACAGACCAAAGTGCTCCAAAGCCCTAAACGTTTCCGCTGAGTAGCCAGCAAGAGCGAGCTTCAGGAACTCCTCAAACAGCCTTGCTGGCGGAACGACCTGCAGCAGCGAGGCGTTGTGTTTGATTGCCTTTTGCATTGAGTCATCGATGCGAAAGTTGAGCTTGGCCGCAAATCTGGCAGCGCGAATCATCCGAACCGGATCCTCGATAATTCTCGTTGTGGGATCACCGATGATGGTTAGAGCGCGATCGGTGATGTCCAGAAGACCTCTCTCCGTCGGGTCGAGTAACGCATTCCCGATCGGATCAAAATAAAGGGCGTTGATGGTGAAGTCTCGACGAAAAGCGTCTTCCTCAAAAGAGCCGAACACGTTCTCATTGTGAGCGGTTTCCTGGTCGCCACTCAGCCCTCTGAAAGTGGACACTTCGATTATTTCGCGTCCCTTACGCACATGGACTAATCGAAATCGGCGACCAATCATCCTTGAGCCACGAAACAGGGCGTGAACTTCTTCGGGCGTTGCATCGGTGGCGACATCGAAATCTTTCGGTCGGAGATTCAGTAGAAGGTCTCTAACGCAACCCCCAACGACATAGGCCGTGTAACCAGCACGTTGCAGCGTCTCAACTATGCTGCGAGCACCGGCGCTGATCTGCGATGGTTCTAGATTAAAAGACAACGATAAAGGCCTGTTTTAGAACGGAGGCTCGAAGGAGGCAGTGTAGCAGAAGGGTGCCGGGTTCGGTTCGCAAGTACTGTTAGTGATTTTAAGGAAGGGAATCTCGCTCGGCGCTACATTCATGTTCGCCCTAGGAGGCGTGGTACACGTCTTGGATCCCACGCGGTGATGGCGCTTTCCAGTAATGAGGGAATATCCTGGCTGTTCAAAGTCGCTTGACCCAAGAATTCGAGCGCCCGATTGAGATTCTGGATGGCTTGATGATCTTCTACGGCCGGTGCGCCCGTTTGCTTGCTGAGCTTCGAGCCGTCGGATCCTAGCACCACGGGGAAGTGCCAGAATTGAGGTGGGGGCTCTGAAAGTGCTTGATAGAGGGCCAGTTGATAAGGGGTTGAGTCTAATAAGTCGGCGCCCCGGACAACCTCGGTGACACCTTGATAGATATCGTCAACGACCACAGCCAGTTGGTAAGCGATCAGTTGGTCTCGTCGCTTGACAATGAAATCGCCCAAATTTTCGTTTGGGTGCCACACGTGGTTACCGAGGTGACCGTCCTTTAGCGAGATCCTAGGCGCTTGAATCCGAAATCGCAGGGCGTGCTGATGGACGCTTTCGAGCGCCAAGCCCCGATCACGACAGTAGCCCGGGTAATGAGAGACGAATCGTTTGCGAGGACAATCGCATGCATAGATTTGCGCTTGATCAATCAGACGTTGGAGGGCTGCTTCGTATCGCTCAATAGATTCACTCTGCTTCAGCACGACTCGGTCAGAAACAAGGCCGTGAGCCGCGAGTTGAGTAAGAATTTCCGATTGAGCGCCAGGCACTTCCCGGGGAGGATCGAGGTCCTCCATACGAACGAGCCATAGGCCGCCACGGGCCTTAATATTCAGGAAGCTCGCGAGTGCCGTTACTAGGGAACCAAAGTGGAGGGGCCCCGTGGGTGATGGCGCGAACCGCCCGATGGGCTGCCTGATAACAGCGGTCATCGCATGACGCGCGCCACTACCCGTGTAGCTGGCGCTCCTTGAGTTCCGCTAATGTTTTGCAGTCGATGCATTCTGTTGCGGTTGGGCGCGCCTCTAGCCTGCGAATCCCAATTTCGACGCCGCAAGTCTCGCAGAAACCATAATCGTCGTAATCAATCAGTTCGATGGTTTTTTCAATCTTTCGTATGAGCTTACGCTCGCGATCCCGAGTTCTCAGCTCGAGACTGAATTCTTCTTCTTGACTCGCGCGGTCGGAAGGGTCCGGATAGTTGGCTGCTTCATCCTTGAGATGAGTTACCGTGCGATCGACCTCCTCCATTAACTCTCTGCGCCATTCAAGCAAAATGCCTTTGAAGTGGGCTCGTTGGCCCTCGCTCATGTATTCTTCGTTCCGTTTGGGTTGATAAGGCTGGAACGAAGATCCTGCGATTCCGCTGGTGGTAATCGAACTGGAAACGTTGACTTTAGCGGTTTTCTTTTGGGCGACAGATTTTTTGGGTGCGGCTTTCGCTGCCGCAGACTTTTTATCTGCTGTGGCTTTCTTTGCGGCCGCTTTCTTTGCCGGTGCTTTCTTTACGGGCGTTTTCTTAGCGGCTGCCTTTGGCTTGGCCGAGGCTGCTTTTTTGGCAACGGTGCCCTTGGCCAGCGCTTTTTTTACGGGTGCCTTTTTAACAGCAGCCTTTTTGGCCGCTGCCTTGGCCGCAGGGGGTTTCTTCTTTGCGGGGGCGGTTTTCGCGCTGGCTTTCGCTGTCACAGGTTTCTTGACTCCAGATTTTACGGTTGCCTTTTTATTGGCCGAGGTTTTGGGCTTTGGAGGTTGCTTCTTGGGCGCAGATTTCTCAGGCGCTTTTGCCTTAGCCTTGCTCGATGTTGTTGGTTTAGCTGACTTTTTTGCCGCCATAGCGCGGACTCCTTAGGGCCGTTGAATTGCAATGTCCCAAAAATCAAGCGGCGAACATTAACAGAATGAAACCAGCGCGCCAAGCGCATTCTTCTCGGAATTAAGCTCGATCGCAATTTAAATCTTGCGTGTTAGCATGGCCCACCGCAAGGGGTAGAAGAGGGGGGTCTCGCGCATGTCATTCTCAAATCGCAGCCGTTCTGTGTTGCCCTTTAAAGCTATGCAAATGATGGCCGCTGCCAATGCACTTGAAGAAGCGGGTAGGAGGGTGATTCACCTCGAAGTTGGACAGCCGGACTTTTCCGCACCAGAGTGTGTCCGACGAAAAGCGTTAGAGGTCGTTCAGGCAGGCCGGATGGGTTACAGCAATGCTGAGGGGTTGCCTGAGCTGAGGGAGGCGATCGCAAGTTTCTACCAGCAACGGTTTGGTATTGAGATTCCATCTCGGCGGGTCCTAATTACCGCGGGGGCCTCGGGAGCATTGGCGCTGTTAATTCCTTTGCTCACTGATCCAGGTGAGGGCTGGTTGCTGCCGGATCCAGGTTACCCCTCCTATCGTCACTTCGTTTCCGCCTATGGGTGTGAGCCGCAAGCATTAAGGCTTAGAGCAGAAAATGAGTTTCAGCCTTCATCTTGCCAGATCGAGCAGCATTGGAAGTCCAACACGCGCGCCTTGGTTTTGGCATCGCCCTCAAACCCTGCAGGGACCCAAATCGATGAATCGCTTGCACGAGACCTCATCGAGGTCGTGCGACATAGAGGCGGGCACGTGGTTGCCGATGAGATTTATCAAGGTGTGAACCCGGATGGCCAGCCACTACCCACCACGCTTTCGCATGCGAACGATGCTTTCATCGTGAATAGCTTCTCCAAGTACTTCGGAATGACCGGATGGCGACTGGGTTGGATGGTTGTGCCCGAGTCTGCGGTGGATCCCTTGATTCGGTTGGCTCAGAATCTTTTTATTTGTCCTTCGGTCGTTGCTCAGGCGGCTGCGGTAGCGGCATTCAGTCCTGAAGCCATTGCGGAGGCTGATGCGAGATCCACCGAATTGAACCGTAAGCGAGCGCTCATGATCAATGGGCTTCTTGATATAGGGTTTGACGTCCCCGCGCGTCCTGAAGGCGCCTTCTATGTTTTTGCTCGTTTGCCCGAGTCGATGCCCAATGCTGAGGTATTTTGTCAGCGCGCACTGGAAGAGGTTGGCGTCGCTGTGACGCCAGGCACTGATTTCGGTGAATACCGAACCGAGCGGTATGTGCGGTTAAGCTGTGCTCAGCCCGAAACTTTATTGTTGGAGGCGATTGAACGATTGCGGGTATTGGTTGAGTGAGAGTACTCCGAGGGCAATGGGAGAAAGGCTTCTTAATTAAGCGATACAAGCGCTTTCTTGCTGACGTTCGATTAGCACATACCGGTCGACTCATCACCGCCCACTGCCCCAATACGGGCGCGATGACGGGATGCATAGAAGTTGGGGCTGATGTTTGGCTTTCACATAGCGATGATCCGGCCCGTCGAACGCAATTCACATTGGAGCTCACGCGCCTAGGCAAGCACATGATTGGCCTGAATACTCATAATGCAAATCGGTTGATAGAAGATGCGATCAGAAAAAAGAAGTTAGGCGCTGACCTTCATGATGACGAAATCGAACGTGAAATCGCCTTTAACGGGGGGCGCTTGGACTTTAAGTTAGGTGGCTCTAAGCGACCGCATTTTATTGAGGTGAAAAGCGTGACCTTGATGACTGATCAGGGCGCTGGATGGTTTCCGGATGCCAAGTCGGACCGGGCAGTCAAACACTTGAATCACCTAGTGTCCTGCGTGGAGAGGGGCGCCAAGGCGACACTTCTTTTTTGTGTTCAGCATGGGGGTATCCAGGTGGTTCGGCCTGCCGAATTTATCCATCCAGAGTATGCGCAAGCCTTGAAACGCGCGGTCTCTTTGGGCGTCAGTTGTCGCGCTTTCAAAGCCACTTTTCGTCCACCCTATGGCTGGATAAGTCGAGAAATTAAGGTTGAGATCCCTTGAAGTGCTAGGATCGCACGAATGAGAAAAGTGCTGATCACACTGCTAGCGCTTGCTTCTGTGGTGCTGGCGTTGCGTCTGGGTTCAACATCACTGAGTTTGACGCAGCTGCTTTCTGGAGACCTCGAGGCTCACACGGTGGTTTGGCAACTCAGATTGCCTCGGGTGTTACTTGCGGCCCTTGTTGGGGGCGGTCTGGCATTGGCTGGCGCGTGCATACAGGGGATTTTCCGCAACCCGCTCGCGGATCCCAGCCTGTTAGGTGTGGCCGGTGGTGCTGCATTCGCAGCCGCTTTGGGTATCGCTTTCGCCCCCGCAGTGGCTGCGTCCCCATGGCTGTTGGCAGGCGTCGCTTTTGTGGGCGGCTTGCTCGCGACCTTAATCGTATTGAGTTTTGGTGGGCGAAACACCGATCTGTACACGATTCTCTTGGCGGGGTTGGCTGTCAATGCGGCGGCACTTGCCTTGGTCGGTTTGATTGGCGTTCTGAGTATGGAAACCACCTTCAGAAGTATTTCGTTCTGGACCATGGGCAGCTTGAATCAGGCCACTTGGATTGACGTGGGGGTGGCGTCGTTGATCTTGCCTTGCGCCCTTCTCCTTATTCGCCGTGCGTCAACGCTCGACGGCTTGGTCCTTCCAGATGCGGAGGCGCAGTCTCTAGGCATTCCGGTGTCGCAATCGCGCAGGCAGGTGATCGTGCTCGTCGCAGCCATCACGGGCATCGCGGTTAGTCTCACAGGGGTCATCGCGTTTGTGGGTCTAATCGTACCGCACATGATTCGGCTGTCGATGGGTGCGACCCATAGAACACTCTTGCCCTGTGCTTTCGCGGGCGGAGCGATACTGATTGTGCTCGCGGATCTCTTGAGTCGGACCCTGATCGTGCCGATGGAAATCCCAGTTGGCATTATCACAGCACTCCTCGGCGCGCCCATTTTTGTGCTTTTGCTTCGTGCACAGGTTAAAGCGTAGATGAGCCTTCGCCTAGACGACATTGTTGCAAAGCATCGGGGTGTACGAGTCCTGGGTCCAATATGCATAGATCTGGAGCAAGGAACTTGGCTCAGCATCGTCGGTGCGAATGGCGCGGGTAAGTCAACATTGCTCCGAATTCTTGCAGGCGCAGAGGCTGCGTCTGATGGAACCTGCCACTTCCAGGGGCAGACCGTCTCGGAGCTGCGGAATGCCGAGCGGGCGAAGCGCTTTGCCTATTTGGCGCAAGCGGCACCCACCCAATTCCCTTTCACGGTTCGAGAATACGTCTTGTTGGGCGCCTTACCTCATGAGTGGTCCAGTGAGACCAGACGCAACGCGTTTTTCGATGTGACTAAGTCAATGAGCCTAGAGGGATTGTTCGATCGCTCGGTGGTTCAGTTGTCGGGGGGTGAATTTCAGCGGGTTCGATTGGCTCGCGCGCTTCTTCAAATATGGCTCAATCGAGAGGCGAGTGTGCTGATTTTGGATGAACCTCTGACGTCGCTGGATTGGAAGCACCAGGAACAATTGCTTGAGCTCCTTGGCCAATTGGTCAGTGAGGGCTTAACAGTGGTTGACGCAACCCACCAATTCCTCTTGATGCCCTCCCATGATGATCAGGTACTGGTGCTTAGCCCAAGAGGTGAAGCATTGGCGATGGGAAAACCGAGCCTGACTATCACCTCAGAGCTGGTTCAGAACGCGTTTGAGCTTGATGAGGACTCAACTTTTAGAGCGCGCCTAAGGTTTTAAGCTCGATAGAGCTTAATCTCGCGCCGAATTGAGATACGACCGCGGAGGCAAGGGGATGCGCTCGCCGAGTGGCTTCCTCGAGGGGCATGCCCTGTGCTAAGAAATGAAGCACACCACCCGCAAACGTATCGCCTGCCCCTGTTGTATCCACAGGGACAACGCGGGTCGTAGGCACGAAAACGGCGGCGCCCTGGCCATCACCAACCAGAGCGCCCTCGCCACTCATGGTCATCGCGAACGCTGACTGAGATGAGGCTAATTCTTGAGCGGCGGTCTCACGATTAGGCGCGCCGGTCCAAGCCAGGGCCTCGTCTTCATTGGCAAAGACTAAGTCGACGCCCGCCTCGAATAACGTCTCGAAATGATCACGGAAACCCTCAACCATCCCAATATCAGACAAGGTCAACGCAATTTGAACGCCTGCCGATTTCGCTATGGCCTGCGCACGGAGAGCGGCTTCGAGCCCAGATTCTGAACTGACCAGATAGCCCTCGATATAGAGGTACTTAGATTGCATGAGTGCGGACTCAACCAATTCTTGAGGAGAGTAACTCTGTGTGATCCCCAGATGAGTGACCAAGGTGCGCTCGCCGTCGGGGGTGATCATTGAGATACATTCGCCCGTCACGCCCGATGGGGGCCTTGAGCCAACATAGTTATGATCTATTTTTTGACGCTGAAGGTCGCCCAGAAAAAAATCGCCAGTGTCATCATTTGCGACTTTGCAGCTATAAAAGGTGCGTCCACCCAATCCCGCAACTGTCGCAATGGTGTTGGCTGCTGAACCGCCGCTGGCAAGTTTTTCTCGAGAGATGCCATGGGTCGTTTCAATCAACTGGAGCAACTGTGCTCGGGCCGCTTCGTCAACGAGCGACATACCACTTTTGGGAAAGTTCGACTCCGTAAGAAGGGCTTCCGAAACGCGGTACTCTGAATCAACCAAAGCATTACCTACACCATAGACGTCGTACATTGCTTGTCCTTTTGTTTGCGAGTGATTACTGACTGGCTAGTTCCGCGAACGCATCATTTGCGGCGGTCAGCGTTTCTTGGATGTCATGATCTCTGTGTGCGGCAGAAACAAATCCGCTCTCGAACGGTGAGGGCGCAAGGTAAATGCCTCGATCCAGCATGAACTGAAAAAAAGCTGTAAATCTTTCAGCATTGCTCGCCATGACTGCAGAAAAATCGGTCACGGGGTGGGCATCCGAGAAAAAGAAGCCAAACATGCCGCCCCGAGACACGGTGGACAGTGGGATGCTGTGTCGGCTGGCGCATACTCGGAGGCCCTCTGCGAGTTCATGAGTTGACGTTGCGAGCGCCTCGAAAAATCCAGGCTGGGAAATTAACTCAAGGGTTTTCAGACCCGAGGCCATTGCAACTGGATTCCCAGAGAGTGTTCCCGCTTGATAGACCGGCCCCATCGGCGCAACGGCTTCCATAATGTCACGTCGACCGCCGAACGCGCCAACCGGCAGACCGCCACCGATGACCTTACCGAGTGTGGTGAGATCAGGGCGAACATCAAATTCAGCTTGAGCGCCGCCCAAAGCCACTCTGAAACCTGTCATCACTTCGTCGAAAATAAGGAGCGTACCTGCTTCATCGCAAAGTCGCCGCAAAGTGGGTAAGAATCCAGGTAGGGGCTCCACCATGCCCATATTGCCTGCGATGGGTTCGACAATCACCGCGGCGATCGTGTGCCCCTGCGCATGAAAAACCTCTTGGAGCGTTTCTTCATCGTTAAAGGGCAGGGTTAATGTCAGTTCCGCCAAGCTGTTTGGTACCCCTGCAGAATCGGGT
>JALRJG010000061.1 GCA_023261215.1 Pseudomonadales bacterium
CGGAATAGACAGGCCATAGCAGCGCGAGCCGAGATGCGCTGCACGACCCGGATACAGGCCACTTCGATACCCACCATCAAATTACCAGCCACCCAAACCCTGGCCACGGCTTTCCGGACCAAATAGTGTTACGAAAGAGAGGAATTCATCATCAATGAAGAGCAGTGCGGAAGAAATCAAGATCATTGAGCAGGTCCTCAACCATCTCGATGATGATTCCACAGATCAACAAGCAGACTTGATTCAAATACCAACCACCGAATACACCAGTCCCGACCGGCTCGAAGAAGAAATCGCTATTTTATTCAGGCGCTTCCCGCTCATCGTAGGTCACGTCTCCTCACTGCCCAGTCCTGGGGACTTTCTGACCCACAATGATACGGGGGTACCCATCTTAGTGACACGAGACAAAGAGGGAGCGATTCAAGCCTTCCTCAACGTCTGCCGGCATCGCGGCGCCAGGCTGGAAGGACGGGCCTGCGGAAAAGCGAATACGTTTTCATGCCCGTATCACGGTTGGACCTATGATCTTACGGGTCGCCTGCGCGGTCTTAGAAAGGCTGAGCATTTCGGTGATTTTGACAAGGGCGATTACGGCTTGGTCAAGCTGCCCGCATTTGAACGATTTGGCCTCATCTGGGTCAGACCATCACCCATTGAACCTCACGAATCCACCGACGACCCTTTGGACATCGATGCCTGGCTCGCCCCCATGGCTGAGCAACTGGCGTCTCTGTCTTTGGACTCTCATGTCGTTTACAAAACATGGACACTCGAGCGCAACATGAATTGGCACATCGCGCTCGAGGGTTTTCAAGAACAGTATCATTTTTGTACCGCGCACAAACACACAGCCTGCTCAGCGTACTTAGATACGCAGGGCGTTTATCTTGATCAGTATCCTCACGTTCGCCATGCCGTGCCGATCGCATCCATCGGAAAGCTCAGAGATCAGCCTGTTGATGAGTGGTCCTACCGGCGGCAGTTCATGACCCAAAATTATTTATTTCCCTGCAATTTCCTGCAGGTGATGACCGACCACGTCTACGTCCACACCATCACGCCGATAGCCGCCGATCGCTGCATCTTTAGTTGTTTGATGCTGATTCCCGAAACACCAACGAACCCCAAGGCCGAACAGTACTGGCAAGCAAACTACGACGTCGTTCGTCGCGTCTTCGAAGAAGATTTTCAAATTGGCGAAGGTATTCAGGCGGGTCTAGCAAGCGGCGCCAACGACTTCTTCACCATTGGACGAACCGAGAATGGCATCCAACTGGCAAGAAAAGCGCTCATCGACGCGTTAGAGGGTCGGCTCACGGCTTCATGACCCTCTGCCGATGAAGGGCCTCCCTCGGTCGCTGGTAGTCATCTGTAACCTAGGGAACCTCATCGACGAAAAAGCAGGTGTCTATGCTGCGTCGGGTGGGCGTCCCATACCGACCTTTCGGCCAGCCAATGGGAATAAGTGCAATACTGGGGGTTTTCTCCGGATCGAGTCCCAATAATCGGTCGATTTCTTCTCCATGACCTCGGTGCGCGGTGGTGAGCGATGCACCAAGCCCCACGGCCCGACAGGCCAAAAGCACATTCTGGATCGCTGGAAAAAGGGCCTGACTCTGTGGTGCGCCTCGGCGTGTCCAGCCCGCAACAAAGAGGTGAATAGGCGCTTCATGCAAATGCTCAGCCAAATACATCGCTGCGCGCATGTTCTTCCGTTTGACCTCGGGATAGTTCGGATCTTTTGCAGCCTCCACGGCAGGCGCTATGTAGGCATCAAAGACGTCACGGTACAGATCAGCGATTTTCGCTCGCTTGCTCTCATCCGAAACCGCGACGAACAACCAAGGTTGACGATTACCACCACTGGGCGCGTAGGTCCCGGCTTCACAGACTTTTCGAATGAGTGATAGGGGCACCGGGTCAGGCTTCAGACGCCTGATCGCTCGTGTCGTTCGAAGCCCCTCAAGCAGCCCCAAGGACTCACCCGCAAGGGCCACGTCAGCCTCATTCCACTCGGTAATCACTGACTCATTCATACCTGACACGCCCCACGGGTCCGGGAAACACGACGGGCGATGACATTCCCGTATCGGTCTCGCTCGAAACACCAAACAGATAATTATCGATCACGACATTCTTCAGCGTATGCTCACTCACATCACCCACCGGCACGGACCAGCGCCACTTGGCCTCCGAGGTCAGCCGCCAATGGATTCGATAGCCCGATGCCCCTGGCACTCGCTCCCATTTCAAAGTCGTATCGGGTGAGACTTGCCCCGTCAACGTCACCTGCCTCGGGGGCTCGGGCGCCGAAGCCAGCCCTGCTAGCGCGATCACATTCAATCCCGTGACGGATCGAGCGTATTCAAAGTCCACGCCATCTAAGGTATCCCCGTATCGAATGCCATCCTCGATCCGAAGGTCCTGATGCTGGCGATGATAGTGCTCGTTCGTCTCCATCAGCCGGACGGCTGGGTAACCCACTTCGTTAAACGGGCGATGGTGACCACCACGACCAAATCGATCGAGCCGATACACCATCATGACTTCCAAATGAGGCAGATGAGCGTCTGCAAGTGATTCAATATAGCGGGCAAGATTTCGAGATGGACCGTCATTCTCGCCACCGAAAAAGCGCCGCCAGCGACGCTCTTCCTCCGTCTCCATGGGACGTGTCGCCTCCGAAAACACGCGAACGGTTCGGTTATCGATCACCCCATTCTGCCCATGAATATTGCCTATCATGTCGTTGTTCAGCACGGCCTGGATAAACCAGCCTTGGGCTCGAGCGGATTCCGCTAAGATTTTTCCACCGAATAGCCCCTGCTCTTCGCCGGAGAGACCAGCAAAGACGAGATGCGCATTGAACCGATGCTGACTCAGCACACGCGCCGCTTCGATAACACCCGCCATCCCGGAGGCGTTGTCATTCGCACCGGGCGAATCACTGAGACCATCCAGGGGATCAGATACTCGCGAATCAATATCGCCTGACATCACGATGTATCGATCTGTAGGGGTCGCAGATGGAAGGATCGCGAGGACATTAACCACTTCCGTGGCATCGGGAATCCGCGCTTCACCGCTGAAAATCCTCGATTGCGTCGTGACCTCAAGGCATCCACCACAAGTGCCCGAAATCTCTTCGAAGGTCCGCTTGATCCAGCGCCTCGCGGCACCAATGCCTCGGCTTTCGGATTGAGTGTCTGAGAGGGTATGGCGCGTACCAAAACCCACCAACGTTCGAACATCCGACTCGATTCGAGATGCTGAAACTTCGGCTGCAAGCGTTGATAGCGCCTCAGGCTTGAGCGGCGTCTCGCCAGAGGCCAAAGCGTTGGCACACGAGAGCCCCAGACCGAACGCTAACATGCCACGAACGATCACAAGGGCAATCCGCCAACAGCCTGGCCAATGCTGCCATCCTCATTATAAGCGCGCATCAATAACTCAGCGATTCGCATCTGGTGGACTTCATCCGCCCCGTCGGCGAGCCTGGCCCAACGCGCCTGCTGCATCATGCCCGCAAGTGGGGTATCCGTCGAATAACCGAGCGCGCCATGAACCTGCATTGCTCGATCCACCACTCGCCAGAGCGTATTCGCCACATGATGCTTCGCCATGGAAACTTCCTGTTTGAATTCCATCTTGTTTTCGATTTTGTAAGCCGCATGCAACACCATCAGCTTTGCAGCATAGAGTTCCATTGCCGAATCCGACATCATCCATTGAATACTCTGCTTCTCCGAGAGGTAACTGCCGTGTGAGAAGCGATTTTGAGCGCGCTCAATCAGCATTTCTAACGCCATCTCAATCTGACCAATCCACCGCATGCAATGGGCCAATCGTGCTGGACCCAAGCGGACTTGACCGAGCTTGTGACCACCGCCCCGTTCACCCAAAAGATGTGTTTTGGGAACACGAACACCGTTGTAGCGAACCTCCGGATGATTGTGACGCCCACCCATCGTTTCCACATCCCGCACGATCTCAAACCCCGGCGAGTTGGTGGGCACGATAAAGGCACTGTTTCGCGCCTGTGGGATGTCTGCGTCCGGATCAGTCTTGGCAATCACGATGGCAAAGTCAGCGCCCTGAGCCCCAGATGTAAACCACTTGTGCCCATTGATCACCCAATCATCACCATCTTCCACCGCGGTGGTTTGTATTAACGTCGGATCAGAGCCCGCGACCTCTGGTTCGGTCATAGAAAAACAGGATCGAGCTGTGCCCTCAAGCAGCGGCTTTAGGAAGTGCTCGCGTTGATAGTCTGTCGCGAAGTGATAAAGCGTATGCATGTTGCCTTCGTCGGGCGCCTGCGCGTTGATGATATAAGGGCCCATCGGCACCTTGGCCGCTTCTGCCGACACGGCGGCGAGCGCGGTGACGCCAAGCCCCATGCCGCCCACATCTTGCGGCATATGGGGCAGCCAGAACCCTGCGTCCCTAGCCTTGCCCCGGAGCGATTTCACCAATTGCGACCAATCCTCGCGCGTGGCATCCTTGTTTGCGCGCAATCCCGCGAACGCGGGCTTCACGGTTTCATGCAGAAACTGACGCATCATCTGACGCGCATCTTCGACTTCCTGACTAAAAGTAAAATCAATGGCCATGGTTAGACTCCCTGTGGTTTTGGCCGCTCCGCTTTGGAAGTGGCGCAGCCAAAGAATTTAATCGGCCTTCTTGGCCTTGTCCCGGGTCTCGAGGCTTGCCTGCGCCCGCCCAAACTTGCGCAACCTGCGGTGCCTTCACTCTGCCCACACGCCATTACTTAACGCCAAGGACTTTTGAATAGCAAGCGTTTGCAGGCCTCTGCATCGGGGACTGGTTTGATGCAAACGTCTCAAGTGACTGTCCGGACGGCGGCAGACTTATCTGATAGCCTGCTGCCTCCTGACCCGAGGCGACGGTGGCCATGACTCCGATTGACCCTGAGCTGATGGCTCGATTGAATGCGACCCTACCCAGCTGCCGACTCCAAATAAGCCGTTTGCCGCTGTGTCCCGAGATTAAGCTTGCCTTACTTGAACCGGATCTCCCTCAAGGCCCGCTGCCACATGATGAAATGCTGGCCGTTCTGAGTCAGCCGGCTTACTGGGCATTCTGTTGGGCCAGTGGCCAAGTATTAGCGCGGCAATTGATTAAGCATCCCCAAGAGGTCCGAAACAAGGTGATCATCGACTTTGGTGCAGGTTCAGGGGTCGTCGGCATCGCCGCAGCGCTCGCCGGCGCACTCCGAGTCATTTGCTGTGACCTCGACGAAGACGCCCAATTAGCCTGCGGCGTGAACGCGAAATTAAATGGTGTTCATGTGGAGGTGTTTGGCGACATCGACACGATCAACATCGAGGCAGATCTCTTAGTTGCCGCGGATGTACTTTACGATCGGGACAACCTTCCCTTGCTGGATCGATTGCCGGATTTTGCCCGTGACGTCCTAGTTGCTGACTCTCGAATTCGGCACTTCAAGCACCCAAAGTATCAACGCGTCGGTCAGGCCAACGCCACGACCTGGCCCGATCTTGATGAGCAAAAAGCGTTCAATGAAGTGAAGCTTTACCGCCTGGTTCGCTGAGGGACAATGGCCCGATCGATCGGATTGACCGCGCATCACCTTAACAGTTTGAGTTTTCCCAGCGCTCACAACGCTTGGCATCTCGACCTAACGAACGCCTGCACGACGATGCGAGCGTAAATGGCTCAGCAGACGCTAAGAGATCTGCACACGGCGTTTTCAAAAACCCGCACGCCTCAAAGAGACTCCGTACGTCCTGCGGGCTCACCGATTCAAGGACAGACCCTCGTAGCTTCATCGCTCTCAGAAATAGGCTGAGATATCGAGAACCCAACCTCGTTCTGAGCGTGAAGGGCCCTGAGAAAAATGGTGCCGCTCCATCAAGGGCTTGAATCCGCTTTGCGAAAGCGCGACTTCGGGGGCGGCCAGCGAGGTTTGAACCCAACAAATCAAATCATCACCCCCTAACCGTCTTGCGCCAGAAATGCCATGCACCAGGAGCTTGCGTCCTAACTGCCGGTTTCTCATGTCGGGACGCATGCACCAAACCAATAACTCAATCGCTGTCCGTTCGAGCTCGAGCGGCTCTGAGGGTGAGATAGCGAGAATACCCAGCAACCTTTCTTGCTCAAGGAGGTACACAAAATGACGATCTGAGCCGACCCACTCAGGCCAGGGCAACTGCGTGATGGGCTCTGGCCAGGATCCATCCATGATCTCCTGAGCCAACCATGGCATGTCCGTCGCTTCCGCTCGCCTCAATCCAAGGGGTAGAGGCTCAACCATCGATGACCAGCACTACCCGAGGACCAGTTCCGCCACTTGCCGCAATTGATTAACGTCGCGAGTACTCACCAATAACGACGTCACGGGCGAATCTTGCCAAGCTTCCAGCCGCGCCTTGATTCGGTCAATGGGACCCACGAGTGATATCTCATCGGCAAAGTCCGTCGGCACAGCGGCAACCGCTTCGTCCTTCTTACCCGATAGGAACAGTGATTGAATTTCCTTAGCTTCGGCTTCAAACCCCATCCGGGCCATGAGCTCGTTATGGAAGTTTCGGCTTTCAGCACCCATACCTCCCACGTAAAGCGCCAAACTCTCTTTCACGGGTTGAAGGCCTGCTTCGACGTCGTCCGTCACGCGGATCGTCACGCCCTGCATTATTTCAAAGTGCGCTGGCCGGTTGCGAATCTGATCCGCATAGACCTCCTGCCGATAGGGGGAGTAATAAAGCGGCAACCAGCCGTCCGCAATCTCAGCCGTCATGGTGACATTCTTCGGGCCTTCGGCCCCGAGGAAAATAGGCAGATCCTCGCGGAGCGGATGGGTAATCGGCTTAAGCGATTTGCCAAGTCCCCACGCGCCTTCACCCGTGTAAGGCAGGGGGTAGTGCGGACCCGCGCTTTGGACCGGCGCCTCACGTCGCAACACCTGACGAATGATGTCAACATATTCTCGCGTCCTCGAGAGCGGCTTCGCAAAGGGTGCGCCGTACCACCCCTCAACGACTTGGGGCCCTGAAACGCCCAGTCCCAAGATCACCCGCCCTTTCGACAGATGGTCGAGCGTGAGGGCTGCCATCGCGGTTGCTGTGGGGGTCCTCGCAGAGAGCTGGGCGACGCCTGTCCCCAATCGAATGCGCTCGGTGTGTGCACCGATCCAAGCAAGCGGGGTAAACACATCCGATCCCCAGGCCTCTGCAGTAAACACCGCGTCAAACCCGAGACGCTCAGCTTCTTGCGCAAGACCCACAACGCGGGGGTCTGGTCCCGCGCCCCAATACCCCAATTGAAGTCCTAGTTTGAGCGCCACGCCCCATCTCCTCGTATAAAAAACCAGATGCTAACACGATCAAGCAACGCACCTTTGTGCATCGCTTGCGCCGCCTTTTCGGACCACTTGCCTGGCTTTGGCGTGGCAGGTTCTGGTCACGCTTGATATGCTTAGCGCCCCAAGTCGCCAGCCCTGGCTGCGCGCACGTCGTTCAACGAAATTAACTAAGCGAAATGAGGCCCTGATGTCTGAGTCTAAAGAAGAAGAGCAAACCCGCCCATCTAACCTACTGGAAGAAAAGCTCTTCAAGTCGCGATCTATTTCGATATTTGGTGGTATCAATGAGAAATTGGCCAGAAGCGTCGCTCAACAACTTTTAGCCCTTTCAGAGGACAGTAACGATCCCATCACCCTTTACATCAGTTCACCGGGAGGCCACGTTGAGTCCGGTGACGTGATCTACGACATGATTAAGTTTATTCGTCCGACCGTGCGCGTTGTCGGCACGGGCTGGGTTGCGAGTGCTGCCACCAATATTTACCTCGCGGCCAAGAAGGAGAACCGATATTCACTACCCAACACTCGGTATCTGGTTCACCAACCATCGGGTGGCTCAAGAGGCGATGCGACCGACATCAAAATTCAGATGGAAGAAATCCTGAAGACCAAGCGTCGGATCAACGAGATCATTGCCAAAGAAACGGGTCAGCCGCTAGAACGCGTCGAGAAAGACACGGATCGTGATTACTGGATGAGCGCAGAAGAAGCCATCGACTATGGCATCGTTCATCGTATCGTCTCGTCTATCGACGAGATCGAATAAATCCCGTGTGGTTCTGGGCTGGCTGACACCAGCAGGCCCCTTCCTTTTCGCCGAGTGGCGGCTCGCAACGTTGTCGAAAGCGGGCCCTGCCCGGGTGTTTCCCTCCCCCCCCTCGATGTTTGGCAGGGTCGCCCGTTCCCCGTCTGCGGTGAGCAGTT
>JALRJG010000062.1 GCA_023261215.1 Pseudomonadales bacterium
CTCTTTTTTTCGAGACTACGGCAACCTACATGTTGCCGTAGTTCGGTCCACCCGTGCCTTCCGGCACGACCCAAGTGATGTTCTGGGCCGGATCCTTGATGTCGCATGTCTTGCAATGAATGCAATTTTGCGAATTGATCTGAAAGCGGGGACCATCGACTTCTTCGACGATTTCATACACGCCTGCGGGGCAGTATCGTTGAGCGGGCTCATCATACTTCGGTAGGTTAACGCCCACTGGGATGCTCGGATCAGTCAGTCTTAAATGACACGGCTGATCTTCCTCATGATAGGTGTTGGTAAGAAACACGCTACTCAACTTATCAAAGCTGATAATACCGTCTGGCTTCGGATAGTCGGGCTTTTTGGCTGCGGCTTGGTCTTTCAATTTCGCGTAATCTGGCTTTGAATCCAGCCAAGTGAAGGGCAGTTTTCCTCGGAAGATATACTGATCGATCCAGGCGAACATCGCGCCAACGAACATGCCAAATTTGTGTTGCGCTGGCATGATGTTGCGGGCTTTGTGCAACTCATCGTGCAGCCATGAGGCTCGATACAACTCTGTATAGCGATTGAGCTCGTCGTGACCTTCCGAGCCTGCGGCCAGAGCTTCGAAAATCGCCTCAGCGGCCAACATGCCGGATTTCATAGCGGTGTGGGTGCCCTTCTGCTTGAGGTTGTTTAAAAAGCCAGCGTCGTCACCCACCAACAAACCACCTGGCATTTCCAATTTTGGGAGTGCTTGGAAGCCCCCTTTGACCACGGCTCGAGCGCCGTAAGCGACGCGTTTGCCGCCTTCCAACACTTGGCGAATCACCGGGTGCTGCTTGTATCTCTGAAACTCATCAAAGGGTGAAAGGTGTGGATTGCTGTAACCCAAATCCACAATCAGACCCAGCGCCACTTGATTGTTCTCCAAGTGGTAAAGGTACGATCCACCGAGGGTGCCGCCAGGCCCGAAGTCGAGAGGCCAGCCAACGGTGTGAACAACTTTCCCTGGGACGTGCTGCTCGGCAGGAATATCCCATATTTCCTTAAAGCCAATGCCGTAGTGCTGTGTGTCGGCGTCTTGATCGAGATTGAATCTCTGAATAAGAGACTTGCCCAAATGACCTCGACAGCCTTCAGCAAACACAGTGTATTTAGCATGGAGTTCGTAGCCGGGTGCAAACGTGGCTTTTTGCTCGCCGTCTGCGCCAACACCCATATCTCCGGTTGCGATCCCCTTGATCGAACCATCTTCATGGAAAAGAACTTCTGAGGCCGCAAAGCCTGGGAATATATTGACTCCGAGTGCTTCTGCTTGCTCACCCAGCCATCGACAGAGATTACCCAGACTGGTGGCATAATTTCCGTGATTGTGGAGCGCGCTCGGAATGAAAAGCGCCGGCAGCCGCATACTCTGCTTTTCGTCGACCAGCATATAGACGTCATCATCAGTGACTGGATTGTTGAGTGGCGCGCCCATGGCTTGCCAATCTGGGAAGAGCTCATTCAGCGCTGTCGGCTCGACCACGGCACCGGAAAGGATGTGTGCGCCAATCTCAGAGCCTTTCTCGACGAGACAAATGGATACCTCTGAGCCTGCTTCGAGGGCTAATTGGGATAGTTTGATGGCCGTGGATAAACCTGCTGGTCCACCGCCCACTATCACCACATCAAACTCCATGGATTCTCTTTCCATGTATCCAACTCCGTCCGTCGATTTTGAAAGGCGCCTATTGTAGGAAAAGTCCTCGCCGAATGGAAATTCAATCTGGGTTGGTGGGGCGAGCGACGCCCATATCACTGCCGTTGATATTGACCGATTGATAGCGTGAAACCAGCGTAGCGAAGGGCCACGGCCTGTTGCTTCAACGCTGATGACGCCTCGATTTGCGGGTCGATGAGACATGAAGGCTCGCTCTGCGAACGAACCGTTTCGCTGCCGCGACTGGCCGTGAGCGAGAGGTCACAATCGCTTGTATTCAAGGGGTTGAAACGGCAGAATACGGGCCTTCCGAAAACAGGGGATTCTGCAGCTGCGCGTCGATCAAGCGCCGAGGCAAACCGCTGACCAGTCTAAAGAGAGGATTCATGAAAGTTCTTGTCACCGTAAAACGCGTGGTTGACTACAACGTCAACATTCGCGTGCTTAATGACCATTCGGGCGTTGATCTCAACAACGTGAAGATGTCCGTTAATCCGTTTGATGAAATCGCAATCGAAGAAGCGGTGCGACTCAAGGAAGCAGGCAAAGCCGAGGAAGTTGTTGTGGTCTCTGTGGGCGCCTCGAACTGCCAAGAACAAATTCGAACCGCGCGGGCACTCGGGGCAGATCGCGGCATTCTGGTTGAAACCGATGTCGATGTTCAGCCGTTGGCTATCGCTAAAGTGCTGAAGGCTGTCATCGATCAGGAGCAGCCCCAGTTAATCATTACGGGTAAGCAGGCCATTGATGGTGACAATTCACAGACTGGCCAAATGCTGGCTGCGCTCTGCGGTTATGCGCAAGCGACGTTCGCGTCAGAAGTGGACTTGGGCGATGGCGTTGCGACGGTCACCCGAGAGATTGACGGAGGTCTCGAGACGATCTCTGTGAAATTACCTGCGATCGTTACCACGGACCTGCGTTTGAACGAACCGCGCTATGCGTCTTTGCCCAACATCATGAAAGCTAAGAAGAAGCCGATTGATGTCACCACGCCCGATGCGCTCGGTGTGAATGTGACACCCACGGTAACTACGCTCAAGGTTGAGCCGCCGGCAGCGCGAGCGGCGGGGATCAAAGTGGAATCAGTGGAACAACTGGTCGATAAATTGAAAAACGAAGCAAAGGTGATCTCATGAGTATCTTAGTTGTTGCCGAACACGATCAACAGCAGGTTAAAGTTCCGACCCGCGTTGCGGTTGCCGCGGCACAAGCCATTGGCGGTGATATTGATCTTCTGGTGGCTGGCGAGGGTTGCCAAGCAGCAGCTGAGGCAGGCGCCCAGATTCCTGGCGTGAGCAAGGTGCTGGTCGCTGATGCCGCGCAGTATGGGCATGCGTTAGCAGAGGAAATGGCTGCGCTAGTGGTCTCCGTCGCGAGTGGTTATAGCCACATCATCGCGGCCACCACAACGTCAAGCAAGAATTACATGCCTCGCGTTGCTGCAATGCTCGATGTGGCTCAAATCTCCGACATTATTTCGGTACAGAGTGCCGATACCTTTCAGAGACCGATCTACGCAGGGAATGCCATAGCAACGGTCCAAAGTACGGACGCGGTCAAGGTTTTGACCGTTCGGGGTACGGCTTTTGATCCCGTTTCTGCGGAGGGAGGTAGTGCCGCGATTGAGTCAGTCGGTGCGGCTGACGCAGTGAGCCTCTCGGAATGGCTGAGAGAAGACGTTGTCGAACTCGAGCGTCCTGAACTGACCGCGGCCAGTATCATTATTTCTGGTGGTCGTGGAATGCAAAATGGCGATAATTTTAAATTGCTCGAGTCTGTAGCAGACAAGTTGGGCGCAGCAATCGGCGCATCACGCGCTGCAGTGGATGCCGGCTTTGTGCCAAATGATATGCAAGTGGGCCAGACCGGAAAGATCGTTGCGCCGGACCTGTATATCGCCGTGGGCATCAGCGGTGCTATTCAGCACTTGGCTGGAATGAAAGACAGCAAGGTCATTGTTGCGATCAACAAAGACGAGGATGCGCCGATCTTTCAGGTGGCGGACTATGGCTTGGTCGCGGATCTCTTCAAAGCGGTTCCCGAGTTCGACGCCATGCTCTAAAGCATTGATGCGACTCACGTTAAAAAAAGCCCGGCACTGCCGGGCTTTTTTTTGCATCGACCCCGGGGGTGGTGACCGAGTCTTCACCCTCAATGATAGCCGCCGGAAAGCGCTTGATGAGCGCGCATCCGAGCGCTGAGCCAAGGCGCGCGTGTGACTTGATTACATCGCAGTTTCAAGGATGGCAATTTCAGGCTGTAGATTGCGTAGCGTTGCCGGAATGAGCGCGCAATATGGCGCCAAATGTTGATCCCTCGGTGGCTGGGCGGTCTGGTTAAGATCTGAGATGATGGATGAATTCAGAACCGAAGATTTTCGGCAATGGCAAGGAGAAATTGCGTGACCACGATTGATATCCATACGCATGCCTACACACCAAAGTGGCTTGATATTTTGAGGACGCGAGGCGGTGAATATGGCCTTAAAGTGCGCCCCGATGGGTTTGAAGAGATTTTCAAAGGGGATACGCCGGTCGCATTCCCGCAGCCAGGTCATTTTGATTACGATTTGCGCATTGAGCAAATGAATGCGACCGGTATCGATCTCTCAGTGGTGTCGCTGACGTGCCCAAATGTGTTTTGGGGTGATTCAGCAACAAGTCTCGAGGCGTCCATTGAATCCAACAACGCGATGGCGGACGCACAGCGCGTTTATCCGGATCGCATTCGCTGGTTCACCTCGATTCCTTGGCAATATCCCGAGCTCGCGGTCAAGGAATTGAGCCGCAGCTGTGATGTCGGGGCGGTGGGCGTGATGGTGCTCGCGAATGTGGCCGGCGAAAGCCTCACTTCCGAAAAGTTTGCGCCCATTTGGCGTGAGATCGATCGTCGCGGTCTGCCCGTATTGCTTCATCCCACTGATCCACCGGGCGCGCGCGTCATGGATATGGATGAATTTGATATGAGTTGGTCCGTTGGCTTCATGTTCGATACGACACTCGCGGTGGTTCGAATGATGTTCAATGGTTTTTTTGACCAGTATCCAAACCTCAAGCTTATCGCGTCTCACGGAGGCGCTACGTTGCCTTATTTAGTGGGTCGTTTTGAAAAAGGCGATGAGGTTGAATTACCGATGCGGCGAAAAATGCAACACAAACCCACAGACTATCTTCGCCATATCTACTATGACTGTATTACTTATGATCCTCGAGCATTGGACTATCTCATCCAGATTGTGGGAAGCGAGCGGGTGATGTTCGGAACAGACTGGCCACATCAAGTGTTTGACACCCAGGGCGCTCTGGCGAACACCGCGCGCTTGCCGGAAGATCGAAAAGTGGCCATCCGGGCAACCAACGCCCAGCGAATCTTCAATTTCTAGGCGCGAATGCCAGATTAGGAACGAGAAACATTCATGAACGTACCCTCCACGTTATTCGCTTCACGCTGGGGTTTTATTCTTGCCGCGATGGGCAGCGCCGTTGGCTTGGGCAATATTTGGCGCTTTACCTTCATGGCTGGCGAGAATGGGGGGGGTGTCTTCATTTTCTTCTACTTCGTCTTCATTCTTGCGTTTGGCATTCCCTGTCTCATCGCGATGATCACCATCGGCCGTCGTGGACGAAAATCCCCGCCGGGCAGTACCAAGGCGTTGGCACTGGCCGAAGGCCGATCCAGTGCCTGGCAGGGGTTGGGTTGGCTCGCCATTACTATTGCGTTTCTGGCGCTCACGTTCTTCAGCGTGGTTGCAGGATGGGTCTTGGCTTACATTCCTAAGTCGCTTTTAGGTCAATTCGATCAGATCGACCCAGTAAGCTCGGTTGCGCTATTCGGAGCGGTCAAAGCTGATGTATGGGGGATGATGTTTTGGCACGGGGTTTTCATGGTGATGACGATGGCCGTGGTGGGTCGCGGTGTTCAACAAGGTGTTGAACGAGCGGTCAGCTGGCTCATACCAGGCCTCTTCGGCATTCTGCTTTTGTTGGTAGTCTATGCTGCCTTGACTGGTGCGTTCGCCGAAGCATTGACGTTCCTGTTTGCACCTGATTTCACGAAAGTCAGTGAGAGCGTGGTTTTACTTGCGTTGGGTCAAGCCTTTTTTTCGTTGAGCGTGGGTGGAGGTGGCATTCTCGCCTACGGCGCTTATCTTCAAAGGGAGGCATCGATTCCGAAATCGGCTTTCGCCATCGCGGCGGCTAATGTCTCTGTCGACTTGCTCGCAGGGCTCGCGATTTTTCCCATCGTGTTTGCGTTTGGATTGGCGCCCGGTGCGGGTCCAGGGTTGCTCTTTGAGACGCTGCCTGTCGCCTTCGGTCAGATGCCGGGTGGGCGACTCGTTGGCACGCTTTTCCTTCTTTTAGTTCTGTTTGCTGCGCTAACCACCTCGATCTCGATGCTCGAGTCTGTGGTTGCCCGTTTGATTGAATTTAATCTGTGGTCCCGGTCAAAGATGACGCTGCTTGCAGGGGGGCTCGTTTGGGTCCTAGGGCTGGGATCGGTGTTCTCTCATAACATTTGGTCAGACTTCACGCCGCTCGGATTTATCCCGCTGTTGGAGGGTGCCACCATTTTCAGAATTGTCGATTTCTTTGTGGTGAACAATCTCATTCTAATCAGTGCATTCTTTTTGTGTATTTTCGTCGGTTGGGTCATGTCTGAGCACACGCTGAAGGATGAGCTGGATATCAAATCCGAGTCTTGGTTTCCGGTTTGGCGCTTTGTCATGCGTTATGTGGCCCCGATTGCTATCGCGGTCATCAGCATTGCGAGTGTCATTGATCAGGCACAGTGACCCGAAGGGGCGCTCGACTCAACAGGCCTGTCGCGCGTCTTCCTAAAATCGGCGTGCGGTGTACCAGTTGACGGGGCGGCTTGACGCATCGACCTGGTCAACCACGTCCAGGATCAATGCAAAGAGCGCCATTCGAATGACAACGCCGTTATCCGTCTGCCTGAAAATCGCAAGGTTCGGATTGTCGTTCAGATCGTTGTCGAGCTCGTTAGCTTCTGCTCGAGAATCCCGAGGAAGCGGGTGCATGATCACAGTGTTGGGTTGGCAAAACTCGGTATAAACCGCTTGGTTCATCCGAAAGAGCCCCTTATAGCGAAGCGCTTCCTCAGGGGAATCAAAGCGTTCTTCCTGCGTCCGAGTGACGTAGACAATATCAGCTTTGCTGATCCCCTCCTGGAGGTTGGACGTTTGGATCACCTCGTGCCCTGCAGCTTGAATAGACTCGATATAGCTCGCAGGAAGCGCGAGTGCCTCAGGTGAAATGAGACGAAACTTAATCGAAGTGTAAAGAGAGAGCAGCTTGCAGAGCGAGTGCACCGCACGGCCAAAGCGAAGGTCGCCGACCAGAGCGATGGTCATCTGATCGATACGTTTACCATTGTGCTTCAATTCTCGATCGATGGTATAGAGGTCAAGCAGTGCTTGGCTTGGATGCTCATTGGCGCCATCACCACCATTGATGACGGGCACTCTGGATGCAGCGGCAAATTCGGCGACCGACCCCATCATTTCGTGGCGCATGACAATGGCGTCGCTGTAGCCACTCAACACTCTGGCCGTGTCATAAAACGACTCACCCTTGGCAAGCGCAGAGGCCTTGATGCCGGTGGTTTCTCTGACTTCACCCCCAAGCAAGTTCCAAGCACATCCAAAGCTTACGCGGGTGCGAGTGCTGGGTTCGAAAAACATATTACCGAGGATCGCGCCCTCGAGTACGCGGGTGACGCGCTCACGATTGGCGTAGGGAATCATCGAATCCGCCACTTTGAAGACTCGTTGAATGTCGGCCCGGTCAAATTGGTCGACAGTGAGAATATGGTGGCCCACGAAATTCATTGAAGGGTGCTCGCTAGTGGTGCATGTCGATGACGAATTGCCTGAACCAAGCGTTGGCTTGGTCTTTGTCCGTCGTTTCATGCCAGTAAAGGTGTGTTTCGATGTCTGGCGTTTCCAAAGGAAGCTTGAGGACGCGCACATTGCCCAGTGCCAGCAGAAAATTAGCGAAGCTCATAGGAACGGTCATGGCTAAGTTGCTATTGGCAATGATAATCGGAGTGGAAAGATAGTGCTGCGTTCGAAGCACAATATTTCTCTTCAGGCCCAGCTTACCCAAACCGAGATCGATGCTGCCTAGGCCGCCTCTTCGCGAAGAAATATGAATGTGTTCGAGGTCAAGATATTCCTCAAGTGAGGGCGTTTCTGACTTTAATGGATGATCTGCTCGAATCACGCAGACCATGGGGCTCGTTCTTAAGGCGAGCTGTTTGATTTGCGGATCAGGTGCCAGCGGCACGTCGATGGCGATATCCAGATTGCCGGATGCAAGTTCTATCGTGAGTTCCCTGCGACGCACTTGGTAGCATTCAATGGCCGCCTTTGGCGCTTGCTCATGTAACTTTTGGGCGAGGTGGGGAAGCCAGATGGCTTGACCAAGGTCGCTCATCGAGACGCGGAACCTTTTTGTCGACTCCTCAGGAATAAAGTGCTCACTCTCTTGAATACTTGACCGCATCAGTTCAAGCGATTGGCGCACT
>JALRJG010000063.1 GCA_023261215.1 Pseudomonadales bacterium
GTCGCCCCCAGGCATTGAGACCTTAACCTCTGAAGCCAGTTTTTGCCATTGCCGGCCGACGGCGACCGCAGCGCAAGCCCCCGACCCGCAACCCAGCGTTTCTCCCACCCCTCGCTCAAAAACTCTGAGTTCGATCTCTTGATCAGTTACGATCCTCATGAAGCCGACGTTCACATCCTGTGGGAAGGTGTGCGTGCGTTTTAAAGCGCTCGCCAAGGGCTCGAGGTCGGCTGGCGCCTCATGATCAAGCAACACAACGGCATGCGGGTTACCGACATTGCAAACACCAAAGGAAAGCGGGGCATCATCTGGCGAAGCCAAGAAGGTCCAGGTGTGATCCTGGGAGGATTCGCTTGGCGAAAAGGGAATGAGCTCGGGCTCGAACTGTGGTGATGAAAGCTCGACGAGAAAGCGGCCGGAATCAAGTCGCTGCGTGCGCATGTGGCCGCTCTCTGTCTGCAGCATCAGCGAACGCTTAGGGCTGAGCCGTTTGTCGAAAACAAATTTAGCGAAACAGCGGGCCCCATTACCACATTGCCCAGAGGTCGACCCATCGGCATTGTAGATCCGATAAAAGAAATCGGCTTCGGGGTCCGTTGGTGGTTCAACCACGAGCAATTGATCAAACCCAACGCCCAGTTGCCGGTCAGCTAAGTGGCTGATCTGGTCGGAAGAGAGTTGAATTGACTGACTGAGGGCATCGATCACCATGAAGTCATTGCCAATTCCCTGCATTTTCGTGAAACGAATCGGCTTCATGATGATGTCAGACAACCCAGCTCGTCTTTGACTAAAGCGGACAGCGATTCACGCGGACGAATGACGCGAGCTGTGCCTGCTTCGATTAAGATTTCCGCGGCTCTGGGTCGGGAATTGTAGTTAGAACTCATCACAAACCCATAAGCACCGGCGTCTAAAACAGCCAAGCGCTGCCCTGCTGCAGTATTTAACAACCGATCCTTAGCGAGAAAATCGCCCGTTTCACAGATGGGGCCAACCACGTCGTAGTGTAGGGCCTCTGTGTCAGTGCCTGCAGGTTCTATTGACTCAATTTTTTGCCAAGCGTTGTAGAGCGAGGGGCGAATCAGGTCATTCATCGCTGCATCCACAACGCAGAAATGTTTGTCTTCACTCGACTTAATGTATAACACCTCAGTGATCAACAGCCCCGAGTCTGCAACGATCGAGCGACCGGGCTCCAGAATCAATTCCAACTGCCTTTCATCGAGTCTGGGTTTCAGCCATCGCGCTAATTCTTCCAAAGGAAACGCTGGCTCGTTCTGATATCGAATGCCCATGCCACCACCGAGATCAACGTGCTGAAGTTGAAGACCCGTCTTAGTCAGTTGATCGACCATCTCAAAAAGTCGCGTCGCCGCTTCCAGGTAAGGCTCAATCTCAGTGATTTGGGAGCCAATATGGCAGTCGATTCCCACCATCCTTAGATGCGGATGCTTTGCGGCTTCCTGATAAATCCGTTCGGCCTGTTGCATGGACACCCCGAATTTCGCTTCCTTTAGCCCAGTTGCGATGTAGGGGTGCGTCTTGGGATCGACGTCTGGATTGACTCGGAGGGAGACGGGGGCGATCAGCTGCGCGTCCTCAGCGATGCGCGCAAGTGCACTGAGCTCTGCTTCTGATTCCACATTGAAGCAATGAATGTCCTCTCTCAATGCGTCCTGAATTTCCCGCGCTGTCTTGCCAACGCCTGAAAATACCGAACGCTGGGGCGAGCCGCCGGCGAGTCGAACGCGTTCAAGCTCGCCACTCGAAACGATGTCAAAGCCCGCGCCCATTGAGGCCAGCAAGGCGAGAATAGATAAGTTCGAGTTGGCCTTGACGGCATAGCAAATTAAGGGATTAATCTCGGCAAACGCATGCTCAAATGCCTGGTAGTTTCTGATAATGGACGCCGCTGAATAGACGTAGCATGGTGTGCCGAAGGTCTCAGCCACCTCGCTGAGTTTCAGTCCATCTAGTGCGAGTATTCCATCGCGTCGATCAAGGCTCATGGCGAAACCACCGAGGCTTGAGTTGTGTCGATCGTTTCTTCTGGCAGGTAGAGCGGCCCTTTTTGCCCGCAGCTAGAAAGAAGAAAGATGAGAGCGATCAGAGTTAGTCGCATAGGGGGTCAGTGCATTGAGCGGGCCGAAATTATACTGAAGTCTTTAGGCAAGGGGGAGCAAGCCGGTGAGCAAGCCAATGACCGATCGCGAATTTCATGGTCTTTTGGACGAAATCATGATGACCATTGAGGACGAAATCGATGCGCTTGATGATGATTTTGATTTTGATCGATCTGGCGGTCAGTTGGTGATTACCTTCCCGGATTACTCCCAATTAATCTTGAGTCGTCAGGTTGCACAAAAGGAATTGTGGATCGCGGCGAAGTCTGGAGGCTTTCACCTCGCTCTGTCTAGGAAGACGTGGATGTGTCATTCGAGCGGAGAAGCGCTTTGGCCGCTTCTTGCGCGGCTATTCAGGGAGCAGTGGTACGAAGGCAGCGAGGCGTTTAATGACTTTCTTTAGCTCGGGCAATCGCTGCTCTGACGCTTGATGGTGCAGTGCCCCCGAAGTGGGCTCTGGCATTCACAGACCCTTCCAGGGTCAAGCTTTCAAACACATCGGAATCGATTTTATCCGACACGGATTGCATCGCGCTCAATTCGAGCTGGGAAAGATCGACTCCCGATTGGATGGCCATACTCACCAATCGCCCAACGATGTGGTGGGCATCACGGAACGCGATGCCCTTGCGCACTAGATAATCGGCGAGGTCAGTGGCGGTCGCAAACCCTTTGAGTGCAGCCTCTCGCATGGCATCACGATCAGGCTCGAGATGAGGCAGCATGTCGGTGAACGCACGCAAGCAATCTCGCACGGTATTAACCGTATCAAATAGGGGTTCTTTATCCTCTTGGTTGTCCTTGTTGTAGGCCAGTGGCTGGCTTTTCATCAAGGTTAGAAGACTCATTAAACTGCCGTAAACGCGGCCGGCTTTGCCTCGAACCAGTTCGGGGACGTCTGGATTTTTCTTCTGAGGCATGATCGAAGAGCCTGTGCAGAAGCGATCGGGTAACTCGATGAATCCAACCAAGGGCGAGGACCAAAGCACGAGTTCCTCTGACCATCTCGATAGATGCATCATTAAAAGACTCGCTGCATGACAGAACTCAATCGCGAAATCACGATCGCTTACGGCGTCTAGTGAGTTTTCCGCAACGCGATCGAACCCCAGTAACTCTGCGGTGCGGGCGCGTTCAATGGGAAAGCTCGTACCTGCCAGGGCCGCAGCTCCAAGGGGCAGAACGTTCACCCTTTTTCGGCAATCACGCAGGCGGTCAGCATCTCGCTGGATCATCTCGTGCCAGGCCATCAAATGGTGACCAAAGACCACAGGCTGTGCGACTTGAAGATGGGTGAAGCCCGGCATGATGGTCTCGGTTTCTTTCTCTGCCAGCGTGACGAGTACCGCGGCCAGTGCCTGGATCTGGTCAAGGATCTGATCAATGGCGTGCCGAAGGTACAAACGGATATCGGTTGCGACCTGGTCGTTTCGAGATCGAGCGGTGTGCAGGACCTTAGCGACCTCGCCGACGCGATCGATGAGAGCAGATTCAATATTCATGTGGACGTCTTCAAGCGCCACTGACCAGGTGAATTGGCCGTTTCGTATCTCATCGAGAATGCCCAGGAGCCCCGATTTGATCTGCTCGAAGGCCTCAGTAGAGATAATGTTTTGCTCGCAGAGCATGGTGGCGTGGGCGATCGAGCCCTCGATATCGAAAGCAGCCAAGATCTGATCAAAGGTCACGGAAGCCGTGAAGGCCTCGACAAACGCATCCGTCGACTCCGAAAAGCGACCGTCCCATAATTTTTCGGGTTCCGTTCCCATGAAAGGGCTCTCGAGTGGCGGAGCGCCTAGTATAACAGCTGCAACGTCGGTAAGATCGGCGATCACGGTCTGTCGGGTGCGCGAGCGTTGAGGGTCGCAAGCACATTGCAACTCGCCCTCTGACTGGGTTCACTCATGGATTGGCGGTCGTTCTGGGCGTGAGCATGGCTTTGGCGCGAGCCGCTAAGGTTTTTGCTTAGGGCATTGGGATCAAGGTGAGGCCAACCAAAGAAGATCGAAACAAGACCAAAAGAAGACGATATTCTCAAATCCTAAAGTAGCTACGATTTACTCTGATCTTCATCGAAGCGTCCTTGAGGCGTGGAATGATTCCTACGGCATCACAATTGGAAACGAACTGGCCCTTGGACAAAGTCACCATTACAACGCGAAAAAGTATTCTTGCTCAGTGGCAGGCCAACGAGGTCGCTCGTCGGATCAAGGCGATCGCGCCAGATATCAGAGTCGAACTGTTGGGCCTCTCGACCGAAGGTGACCGACGTCAGGATGTTGCGCTCAACACGCTGGGAGGTAAGGGTGTTTTTGTGAAAGAGCTTGAGACCGTGCTCTTAGCAAATGAGGCCGATATTGCGGTCCATTCGATGAAGGATGTACCGGCGGTGTTGCCTGACGGTCTTGAAATCGTTGCAATGATCCCACGCGCGAATCCCCTTGATGCATTGGTGTCCAATCATTTCGAATCTCTTGAGGCCTTACCAACTGACGCAAAGATTGGCACCTCGAGTCTACGGCGAGCGGTGCAGTTGCGCCGGGCTTTCCCGGAGTTTCGATGCGAGCCGCTTAGAGGCAATGTCGATACCCGTCTTGCTCGATTAGATCGTGGGGATTTTGACGCCATTATTCTTGCTTGCGCGGGTCTTGATCGCCTGGCGCTTGGTCATCGGATTCGGCAGCGAATTCCCGAGGATATTTGCTTGCCAAGCGCGGGACAGGGTGCCGTGGGCATTGAAATGAAGACCGACCGACACGATCTGCGCGCGTTACTGGGTCGACTGAACGATACTGAAACCTCGCAAGCCGTGAATGCCGAACGTGCGATCATTTCGGTCTTGGGTGCCACATGCAATCAGCCCGTCGCGGTTCATTGTGCATCAGCAGAGGGTGATCATCTCGTGCTTCGGGGTTTTGTCAGCGATGTGAATGGACGCCATTGTTTAAGCGCACGCGCCGAAGGCCCTCGCGGCGCGATTGATGATTTGGTGCATGAAGTCAGTCAATCGCTTCTTGCAGATGGCGCACTTGAACTGCTAGCCCAGTGAGTTAGATGCCAATGCGCTGGCTGCTGACGCGACCTCATCCTCTGAATGCGCCGCTGGCTGAAGCGCTGAGACTCGCAGGGGATGCGTGTTGGGAGCACCCCCTACTTGCGATTGAACCGCTCCCAGCTGATGCTCAACGATTGCTCATTCAAACATCAACGGCCTGGGATCGGGTGATTTTCACGAGCCAAGCTTCAGTCGATTATTCGCTCGAACTGCTCAAGACATTGCAGCGTTCAAAGCCGCAGCCCGCTTATTATGCAGTAGGGCAAGCAACCGTCGATCGACTCGCCGGTGAGGGTTTGACCGCTGGTGCAGGTCAAGACAATGGATCGGAATCGCTCTTGGAAGCAATGCTGCCATTGCCTAGCGAGCAGCGCATTCTACTGATCACTGGACAAGGGGGTCGTCAATTAATCGATGACGTGTTGAAGCGCAATGGCCACCACCTCACGCGGTGTGAGGTATACCGGCGACAGAGCTTGGTGGATACGAGTTTGGATCGACTCGTCCAGGAACATTCGATCGATACGGTATTGATCACGTCAGCCCAGGCCTTGAGCGCCTTGACGCAGTCGCTTGATCGGGCGACTCGGGAGCACCTGCAATTGGTGGTCATGTCTAAACGAATTGCGGATATTGCAAGCGAATTGGATTATGCCCGAGTGGTGATATCGAACGACCTTCGTGCTGAGGCGCTGCGATTGGCGATAGAATAAAGCGATGCAGGGTTGAGATGAACTGTCTATGACGGACACCGAAAATCAAACGGGACGGGATGCGGCGGTTTCGATATCGAGCATCGAAGCCCCGCGGGTTGTTCCAGCCGCGCGAGCGTCTTGGTTGATGCGTTTGCTCGTGAGCCTGCTCCTGGTGTTAGTCGTCGGTCTTGGCTTTGGCGCCGTGTGGCTTTGGCAACGTCAGGTGGAGGCATCTAACCAATTTGCTCAGCTAGACGAACGCTTGGACGCCCTCACCGTTGTGAAAGACAAGATCCGCGTTCTCGAATCACGACAGCGAGAAACTGAAGCCGACCTTAGCGCGCAAGCCGCGTCGGTTAACACCCTGGAGGCCACGGCAGCGCCCCTGATCGCGCGCCAGGTTCGTCTTTCGTCGATAGCGCTGGTCACCGAGCTGAACTATCTGTTGCGGACCGCATCGCTTGCGCTCACGCTCTCAAGGGATGTTGTGCTCGCTGATCAGCTGTTAAAAGAGGCAGTTAACCTTGTCGGGAGAGAAAATCTACCTGGCCTGGATGCGCTGAAAGAAGCGTTGAAAGAAGATCGTGCTCGCTTGACGAACCATAAGGGGTTGGATGTTTCGGCGACTTATTTGTCATTGGCTTCTTTGGCGCACTGGATGACCGAGCAGTCCACGACGACTGCGGCCATGTCAGCGAGCTTAAAAGTTACGACTGAGAGCGAGGAAGCCAACCGAGCATCGTCAGCTTCTAATAACTCTTGGCAAGGGTTGGCGGAGCGGGCTCTGGAACGTTTGGCAAGTCTCGTTGATTTTAGAAAGAATCAGCCGCCGATTCGTTTGGGCCCATCGACGGGTGATGCCGCGTTGTTGCTTCAAAACCAATTGCTGTTACTGAAAACTGCGCAACTGGCGTTGTTGGAGAGAAATCAAGCGGTGTTTGATATCAGCATGGCGCAATTTGAGGCAGATGCTGAGCGCTTTTATTCTCTGGCTCAGGGCGATCCCATGATCTTGACGATGAAAAGCCTACGAGCGATCGAGATAGACATCGAGCCGCCTGTGATCGACGCATCCCTTGGCGCCTTTGAGCGGTTCCGGGCTAAGTTGGAGGAAGACGGCCGGTGAAATGGTGGTTCGTAGCCTTGATCGTGATCATCGCGGTTGCGGTTGGCACCGGAGTCAGTCGGGATCCAGGTTATTTACTCATTGCCTATGGAGAGTACCAACTTGAAACCAGCGTTTGGGTTGCGTTGGTCTTCCTTTTGGTTGCAATTTTTGGCGTTCGCCTTGGCCAATCGTTCTTCATGGCGCTTTTTGGCCTTGGCGCGCGCTGGGGGCAATGGCGTCAGAATAGGGCTAAAGCCAAGAGCCAGCGGTTCGTCCAACGGGCGTGGTCTCTAGATCAGATTGGTGAAGTGGATCGAGCCACCACGTACTTAGAAACCCTCGTTTCTGATAAAGATTGGGGATCATGGGCCTCGTTGATGCTGGCGAAACTTGAGGGTCAAGCGGGCCTCCAAGCACCCTCAGAGGGAACTGCGCTTGAAGAAGCGGCCACTTGGCTCGCTATGAATCATGAGGTGTCTGAAGGTCAATTTGAGAAGGCCTACGCTTTAAGTCAAAGCCTACCCAAAAATCCTATAACGACCGCGAAGGCGCTGGATATTGCGCTCGCGAGCAATGACGTCTCCGTTGTGCAAAAAGCGTTGCGGGCTTCGACGCAGTTCGAAGCACTGCCCACCGATGAACAACTCATGTTGATTATTGCGCGGGCCGGTTCAGCGGGTTCAGATGAATTGCGCCGTGATTGGCTCTTGCTACTTACGCGGCTTCCCAGAGATCAAGATGGTCGCTTATTCAGCGTTCTGTCAGCGTTCTCTGACCCCAGTCTTGGAGAAGAAACGGCTCGAGCGCTGGCCAAGCGCTGGCCGACCGCGCCCCTCTTTTTGGTTTACGGGCTGCTTGCCGCTCAGCATCCGGAGCAATTTGATAGGCCGCTCAAGAAATTAAGGAGCAAGGCCAGTAATGAAGACGCATTACGTCTTCTTGACGCTGCGAGGATGGAGGCGCTAGATCCAGAAGCAAGCTTGCAAGCTTATGTTGATTTGGCATCGCGAGTAGAAAGTCGACTTTTAAGGCATCGGATGTTGGTCTTGGCTTCCCAGTCAGGCCAAGGACAAGTCGTCGCTCGAATGCTAGAGGCGCTGGTATAAGGCTTTAACGCCTTGGCGCGTAGTCGAAAACGTCAGCGTGAACACG
>JALRJG010000064.1 GCA_023261215.1 Pseudomonadales bacterium
CCATCTCAAACCTCCTGGGAACCACTCACCGCGCATGATCACCGTATTCGAAGCCAAGCACATCATCACCATGAATCCAGGCAATCCTTTTGCGACGCACATCGCGGTTCGGGATGGGATCATTCTGGGGGTCGGCCCACTTGAAGAGCTCGAAGGCTGGGGACCTTACGAATTAGATCGAACCTTCGCAGACCAGGTCCTCGTGCCCGGCTTTGTTGAGGCACATGCTCACGTGATGGCGGGCGGTATGTTGCTGCTGCCGTTCATGGGGTTTTTCGATCGCATGCGGGGGGATGGCACCCTCGCGCCAGGGATCAAGAGTTATGAAGCGTTAATCGATGCCCTGCGCAACGAGGAGTCAAAACTTGCGGACCCCAACGAGCCGCTCGTCGCCGTTGGCTTTGATCCCATTTATTTTGCGGACCAGCCCAGACTTTCACGGCATCACCTGGACCAGGTATCGACGACCCGTCCTATATTCATCTATCACGCTAGCGGTCACCTCGCGACGGTGAATACCGCCATGCTGGACGCACACCATGTGACACGCGATCTCGAGGTCGAAGGTTTGGGCAGAGATGCCGAAGGCGAACTTGATGGTGAGCTTCGCGAACCGCCCGCCATGTCTCTGTGCCGGTCCGGCTACGGCGCAGTTCAACGTGCGAATAACACAGAGGAGGCTATGTGGGAGTTCGCACGGCAAGCGACGAACTGTGGTATCACCACCTGCACGGATCTGGGTGGACTGTCGCTGCTCTCGGATAAGTTCCTCGAACCGTGGCTCAGCGTCACGAAGAGCGACCACTATCCGCTCAGGGTCGCTCAGTACAATATCGGCGCCATTCCTGGGAGCCAGGCCGATTGTGAAGCGGCAGCGGCACGTCTCATCGAGATCCGACGACAAGCGCACGAAAAGCTTCGCTTCCCAGGCGTGAAGTTCATTCTGGATGGCTCAATTCAAGGATTCAGCGCCCTACTCAACAGCCCCGGCTACTTCAAAGGCGATGACCATGGCCAGTTGTTGGTCGTTCCAGAACAACTTAAATCGATGTTAATGCCCTTTCACTCAAAAGGCGTCAACATCCACATGCACTGCAATGGCAACGCCACCCAAGAGCTTGCGATCCAAACGCTGGATGCGCTGCTTCGAGAGTCACCCTGGTTTGACCACCGACACACCATTACACACGCCCAGCTGACCACCCAAGCGCAATTGCGGAAAATGGCCAAGCTCGGTATCTGCGCAAACTTCTTTTCGAATCACCTTTGGTATTGGGGTGATCAGCATTACGAGATTACGGTTGGACCAGAGCGAGCCCACCAGCTGGAGCCCTGCGCATCGGCAGTTCGTGAAGGGGTACCGTTTTCAGTGCACAGCGATGCCGGGGTCACACCGCTCGGATCACTGCATACCCTCTGGTGCGCGGTGAACCGGCTGACCCCCTCAGGACGAACACTCGGGGAGAGCGAAAAAATCACTGCCTACCAAGGACTGAAAGCCGTGACCATCGACGCCGCCTATCAAATGCACTTGGATCACGAGATCGGTTCACTGGAGGCCGGTAAAAAGGCCGATATCGCCGTGCTCGGAGAAGACCCATTAACCGTTGATCCTCATCATATTCGAGACATCCAAGTGCTGGGTACCGTGCTTGCTGGCCAAAAATTTCCGGCCGCAGGTGTCGATTGGTCGTGACACCCTACACCGTCATCGGGGGTTATCTGGGCGCGGGCAAGACGACCTTGATTAGGCACCTTCTGGAACACCCTGAAGGCCAGCGTCTGGGACTGTTAATCAACGACTTTGGCGCAATCAATATCGATGCAGCACTCATCTCAAACGCAAATCACAACACGGTCGAACTGACCAATGGCTGTATCTGCTGCTCTCTCAGTGATGGATTCGACGAAGCATTGTCCACCCTGCTGGACTTTAATCCTCGCCCGGATCATGTGTTGGTCGAAGCCAGTGGAGTCGCAGATGTTCGAACCCTGGCCCAATACGGGCACCATCCCGGCCTGTCCCTTTCAGGCATCATCGTCGTGATCGACAGTGAGACGATTTGCCAACAGGCTGAGGATCGATACGTGGGCAACACCGTGCTTCGGCATCTGCTCGCGGCTGACCTCATCCTTGCCAACAAGCAGGATCTCATCTCAGAGCAGGAAAGGAAGGACCTAGGGCTCTGGCTGAGCGAAAAAAGCCCGCAAAGCCTCATCTGGCCTGCTCAGCAGGCTGCGCTTCCGATTGAGATTGCCTTGGGCGTCGAGTCGCGCGCTCAAGAGCAATCGATGCCTCAGTTGGACCACGCCTCTTCGGAGCATGCTTTTGCCCACCCCACTTTCGCTCGCTGGGTTTGGCAAATGCCTTACGCCGTCACTCGTCAAGCACTGGAGGGGTTTCTAGACCATCTCCCGTCCTCAGTGATCCGTTTAAAAGGCCTCA
Source organism: Pseudomonadales bacterium (assembly GCA_023261215.1). GTDB lineage: Bacteria > Pseudomonadota > Gammaproteobacteria > Pseudomonadales > Azotimanducaceae > UBA9926. The sequence goes on from JALRJG010000064.1 coordinate 2,447, forward strand.
TTGATTCCGATCAGGGCGTCTTGGAGATTCAAGTGGTCGGTGCGCGACGCACATTGCGCAAGCGATCCGAGATACAACATGAAGGTCAACAACTGGTCGCTATCGGACTAAACCCTCACTTTGATGCTGAAAGTCTCGACCGACTGGCGAATGATTGGCTCGCATCGATTACCCAGGCTTAACACCGTGCCCCCGAGACCCCCATTGAAGCTCAAACCCATTGCCATGTGGTCCCCACCTCGAGCGCGAAGCACCATGATGATGCGGGTGTTTGAGGCCTTGGGCTGCGAGGTGATCGATGAGCCCTTTTACGCCTACTGGCTAAACGCCACCCAGCGAGTCGACGACCCCGGCTACGCAGCGACGCTGGCACACCATGAGACGGATTGGCGCCGCGTGGCCGAGATGGTCATTACCGCCGGCCGCAACGCGCACGCACGAAGTTATCAAAAGCATATGGCAATCCATATGCTGGCCGAAGTTGATCTTGGATTCATGACTGAATTGCAGAATTGCTTTCTCATTCGGCATCCCGCCGAGGTTATCGCATCGATGGCGGCCTTTAGATCGCTTACGCCCAAGACGACTGCCGATGTCGCTGCCGCAGCCTACTTGGTAGGCATTCCGCAGCTCGAACGAATTTTCGATGAAGCCACTCGTATCCAAGGCGGCATCCCTACCGTCGTCGACGCCAACGACGTGTTGCAACGCCCCAGCGCCGTGTTGGCTGAATTCTGTCAAAGCGTGGGTCTACCTTTTGATCCGAGTGCGCCGATCCAATGGGCGCCAGGGAAACATCCGAATGATGGGGCTTGGGCTGATGAATGGTATCAATCGGTCTTTGCAACGGTAGGCCTTCAGCCGTACCAGGCACGCCCCAGCAGAATTCCTGATGCGCTGGAACCCGTCCTCGAATATTGTCTACCCAGCTATGAGCGCATCGCACAACATAAAATAAAAGGGTTTTCATGAAGAACGACCCTCGAAACCAGTCCGTTCGGCACTATGTCAATGGCCGCTTTGTCTCCCAGTATGAACCCACATTGTCTTTGTTTGACGCTGGGTTTCTTCACGGCAAGCAGGTGTGGAGCGCGCCGAGACTCATCAACCATCGAATATTCAAGCTCGAAGCGCACCTTGAGAAAATCCGGCATTCCGCCGCCGTCAACCATTTTCCGATGATCCCGAGTAACGCAGACTTCATCAAAGCCATTCGAGTGACGCTGCAGGAAAATAAGATGAGCGACGGCGTCCATATTCGGGTGCTGTTGACGCCTGGTCATCAAGTGACCGCCAGCATGGATCTGGCAGCCATCGTCGACTGGCAGGGTGACATCAGTGAGCCTCACATCATCGTGATGCCAGAGTATCGAGGCTGGGTCTATGACGTTGAGCAGGGCATACGGCTCATCACGTCGAGCTTTAAGCGACCCGGGCCAGACATGGTGGATCAAACCAGCCACGACAATAATCAAAACGCCTCATCGAGAGCGCTTGCCGAAGCTAAGCAAATGGGGGCCACTTCGTCGCTGATGTATGACGCTGATGGGTACCTTGCGGAGGCCCCCGCATCGCACGTGGCCGTTGTTCGGTCCGGCAAACTTTTCACGCCTTACGTACGATGTTGCCCAGAGGGCGTGACCCGGCAGGCCATCATGGAGGCGTGCATTCATCTCGGCATTGACGCCTACGAGGCGGACCTCACGGAGGCCGATGTTGCTCATGCTGACGAGTTAATGCTGCTGGGCACGATGAGTGGCCCTGTTGGCGCGACCCACCTCGATCAAAGACCTGTGGGGGGAGGCCTCGTTGGCCCCATCACTCGGGCACTCCAAGCAGAATACCAAGCCATGCTCCTCGACCCGAAACACAGCTTTCCCATCTTCGAAGCAGATTGATGATCAACCGTTACTCTTTTAGACACTTCGCACGATCAGATGTCTGATTCGCTCTGAATCAGGCCAGTCACCGAAGCGGCTTCCATCCCTTCGCCGCATTGAATTAAGCGTTGCTTCCCTCACCGTTGCGCGGCTTGAAAAAGGGTTGATCACCCTTGATCGTCACTCGAATACCACTTCTGGTTTCAGGATAGTAATCCCAAACAGCCATATGCTGGGTGCATCGATTGTCCCAGATCGCAATCGCGTTTTTCCGCCACTGAAATCGGCAATGAAAATTTGGGTTCTTGATGTGTTCGAACAAGTAACCGAGCAGGGCGTCACTTTCACCCTTTGTCAGTCCTTCAATTCGCTTGGTAAATCCACTATTCACAAAGAGCGCTGAACGGCCGGTCACTGGGTGTGTTCGAACCACTGGATGCGTGGCCACTGGATTCTCCCGCTGAGGTTGATGGTCCCCGTAATAGCCGTCGTAATTTGCACTGTGTGTGGCACTGAGTCCCTCGAGCATTCGTTGCATCGGGTCTGAAAGCATTTCAAAAGCGAGATACATATTGGCCCAGAGCGTATCGCCGCCGTAACTTGGCGTTTGATGAATCTGCAGGATACTGGCCATGGGGGGTTCTAAATCGGCGGACACATCGGAATGCCAGCCCTCGCCATTGTTTCTTTTCGATGAGGCGTCCGTGTGGATTTGCATCAATGCGGGATTGCCGAATGCATAGGGCGCTGCCGGGTGAATGTGCAAGGGGCCAAATCGTTCACCTAGCGACAGATGCTGCTCAGGCGTGAGCGCGGGGCCATGCGCAAACAGCACGAGATGATTCATCCACGCCTCGTGGATCTCATCAAATATCGCGTCTGTGAGCGGCTTTGTAAAATCCACGCCCTCGACGACCGCGCCAATCCTCGGGGTCAGCGGAGTAATTTTTAGGTTTGATCGGCTATTCACAGTCTCAACTCACGTCACGGCCGGTGTTTTAAGCATAGGCTCATCGCGCCTCATCTTTTCCAAGACACCCCATTCGGATCCCGCTGGAGGCTCCAACTCTCGGCGGATGCAGCCCTGCTATCTCGGCATCTCGATTTCTGTCGCCTCATAAAAGGTTGCCGTCAACGACCGCGCCGGATGCGCAGCCATCGCGTCCCTGAAATCCACCATGTGCGATTCACCGAAGTGCGCTTGAAGTGCCGCCGCGTCTACCCACTTCTCTGTGATTCGCAACACACTTGGATTGTTCAACTCGACAGAAAAGGTGTAATCGAGGCAACCTGATTCAGCTCGGCTCTTCTCCTCCATCACCCGAATCGCCTGCTTAAGCACAGCGATATTGTCTTCAGTGGTTTCAATCACAGCATTCACAACGATCACGGACGTTCTCCTTTTATTCAATGTTTCGATAGGAGCATTGATGATCAGAATTGTCCAGCGCCGGGGCACGAACGCTGCATGTGATTGAGGTCACAAGTTTTAGGTTCCCTCGATACCTTTACCCGGCAACCTTTAAGAATCACCTCGTCGAGACAGAAATCAGGTTGAACCAGCGATGCCGCACTCACTGACCGATTTGAAAGCAGGTTCATAAACACAGCGTCAATTAGCACCACGGAACATAGCGCCTTCGATCCTTGTTCATCATGGGATTTACGGAGATCAGGGTTCACATCAAGACTTTATGATGAGGTGTTTGGTTTTAGGCATCGAAGTCAGCCGACGGACCCGGGCTGACCGCCATCCCCTCGCAGCGGATCAGTTGAAGCGATCAAACCCTGGAATGCCCACGGGGGGCACTGCGTTTTTCACCATCGACCAAAGGGCAATCGGTGCCTCAAAGATCAACGTCAAGGTGGCAAGTCCCTGCCCCAACACCAGAGCGGTTTGCGTGCTGACAGACTTCGGCAACCCGAGAAACACCAGCAGATAAATCAACGTTGCAACGAACCCCGCGAGAGAGATGAGCGAAAAAGCCTCTCGAGAGATTTCATTTGGCGACATATTAAATAAGAACAGCGCGTACCACTTCTTGGCTGGTTGCACGGCTGCTCCCACCCGGTGGGCGGCCCAAAGATGGGACCACTCGTGAAATAGATACGCCGAGAGGGCTAAACCTGCCCCGGCTATCCATGCCAGCGGGTCAAATTGCGACGCACACATCCAACACATCAAGGAGATGAGAACAATGCCGGCATCCCGAATCGCAAAAAGCCGCCAAGGTGGGCTCAGAAACCAAAGGCGACTCATGGATGCGACCTTCTCTTTCGACAAAGACTAACGACCTGGCTGCCTCGTGAGTTGGGCCCCGCAATAAGGCCTCTTGGAAACGTCATGCGCGACCCTCCAGATTGATCTATTGGCCTGACTTTAGACACGCGCTATTTGGGGGAACGACCATAGACCAAACCCAGACCCTGGGATTTGTACCCGAGGAGTACCAAGAGCGTTTCACTGGCCTCATCAACGATCTGCGGATCCAGCGACAAAAACCAGTTTTCCTGGGTGCGATAAATCGGCTTCGTGTACCAACCAAAGAGCGCTGCTCGTGGTGCGGTTGATTGATTTCTACCTGTTCGATGAAATATTCGACTTTCAAAAACCATCATCGTGCCTGCGGGTGCCACCACTGGAACCGCAAGATCATCCAGCGAGGCCTGGTCAATTGCGTCTGACCCGCGATGGCTTTTGGGTATGACCTCGGTCGCACCATTGTCGAGGGTAAAGTCGTCGAGTAGCCAAGCGAAGTTCATCCCCTGGGGCGCCTCCGGCCAAGGCTTGGGAACGAACAGCTGGTCTTGATGCCAAACGCCTCCATCGCTACCAGGTTGGGCAATGTTGGCTGATATATTCCCCAGTAATGCTGGCCAACCCAACAAATATTGCAGTAACACCATCACCTCACGAGACTGAACAAGATCTCGGAAGACAGGCGCTCGATTCAGTAGATTCCAAACCCGAAGATTTTTATCACCGTAATCCAGTCCGAATCGATCTGCCTTGCGGCCAAGCTGAGCGTCAGCTTCAGCTGCGTCGTAAGTCGCTTCCCTAGCTTCCGCAAGGACTCCGCTGCTCAGATGATTGGCGATTAATGCCAAACCGTAGGTCAGCAAGTGGGCCTTGGCCTCTTCCAGATTTGTCGTCAGCGGTGGTAGGGCATTCTTCACTGGTGGGTCTCCATTCCTGGTCGCATCGACTCGCTCAAAAAGCCCTCGTCGCCCTATAGAGATCAAAACAATAGGCAGCCTCCCCCTCTGCGACTTGAGCCCTCACAGCATGCGCTCGCGACCCTTGATCTTCAACAATGAGGTTCTAAACCCTCCAAAATCCTTCATAAAAGAACGCTTTGGATCGAGGGCTGGCTTTTCAGGCAGCAAGTGCTTGGGAACCCACCTGCTGGTGTTTTCCAATACCTTTTGCAAACCGATCAAGGATATGGGCCATTGCCTTGATCAAGTCGAAGGCGAGACTGGGCTGTCAACACGGCGCTCGCCGATTCGGACCCGGGGGTCCTCAGTCAACCCGACGCTCGTGGCTTTTTTGCCGCCAACGTGCGCCCCTGGCCTCGCACAGCTTGTTTGGATAGATCTCCGGGTACGCCCTTCGCTTGATCTCTTTTAACAAGCCTGATTATGCTCGGAGCACCCTCCCTAACCCAAACACATCATGCTCAGTGCCTCACATCAAGTTCAACTTAAGGATGCTGGATACAGCATCATTGAAAGCGTCCTCTCTGAAAGACAAGTTGCTGACGTTCGACAGCGC
>JALRJG010000065.1 GCA_023261215.1 Pseudomonadales bacterium
TCGATCAACAAAAAAACCAATGGTGGTCACGGTGCCAACGGCGATGATCATCGCTGCAATCAAAAGCCCAAGCTCTCCGCCGCGGAACTCTCGATTGAGCATGGTGAGCGCAAGACGCATCATGACGAGGGTTGACCCCTATCAGAACCCGCCCCTGGCTCTGACACGATGCGCCCCGCCTCAAGACGAATCGCCCGGTCACAGACCTCAGCGAGCGCCGCGTCATGCGTGACCAGTACCAGCGTTGTGCCAGCGTCACGATTGATTTCGAAGAGGAGCTCGATAATCTTTTGCCCTGTCGCCGTATCGAGATTTCCAGTCGGTTCGTCAGCGAAAAGAATTCGAGGGTTCATGGCAAAGGCCCTGGCAATCGCCACGCGCTGCTGCTCTCCGCCCGATAGCTGGCGAGGATAATGAGAGAGGCGGTGCGATAACCCCACTCGATCAAGCCATTGTTTCGATCGTGCTTGCGCGTCCCCCACGCCTTTTAGCTCAAGCGGCAACATGACGTTTTCAATCGCCGTCAAGCTCGACAGCAATTGGAAGGACTGAAAAACAAATCCAATCCATTCCGCTCGAAACGCTGCCCGCTGCGCTTCCGACATCGAGGCGAGATCGTCCTGACCGTTATAAATAACTTGGCCCTCGGTCGCCTCGTCAAGACCTGCGAGCAAGCTCAGAAGCGTCGACTTTCCAGAGCCAGAGGCGCCCACGATGGCCACACGCTCTTGTGCGGACACGCTCATCTCGACGGCGTCGAGAATCGTAAGGTCACCCTCCGTGGTCACGACGCGCTTTGATAATGATTTCGTAACTAACAACATGCCGTTATTCCAATTCAATCTCGAGATGCTCTCGGTCGCAGCAACCTGAACTGTGTCTCGCTTCTCGTTTACAATACGGCGATGTCGCGCCTAACCCTCATTGCCCCTTGTTTCCCAAAGCGCTGCTTTCGGCTCATCCCAGTCATCATTCTGGGATTGATCATTTCTACGCAGGCCCAAGGGAATAGATCGATTCTCGTATTCGGCGACAGCATCAGTGCTGCCTACGGCATCGACTTTGAGTCCGGCTGGGCTCAGCAACTGGCCCGGGAGTTGCCGCACATCACCCTCGTCAATGCCAGCGTCAGCGGTGAGACCACGGGCGGAGGCCTTACCCGGCTACCCACAGCGCTCAAGGTCCATTCGCCAAGCTTGGTTGTGCTCGAGCTAGGGGGCAACGATGGGCTGAGAGGATACCCCATCGATCGAATCCGAACCAATCTCAAGCAGATGATTCAAGACATTCGAGCGCACGGCGCTGAGGTCGTTCTCGTGGGCATGGTTTTGCCCCCAAATTATGGTCAGCGCTATCTCACGAAGTTCATTTCCATGTACCAGGAGCTCGCGAGAGAAGAATCGGTGGAATATTTTCTGCCCGCCTTGCTTGAAGGCCTAGAGACCTCCCGATCACTTTTGCAAAAAGACGGCATACACCCCACTGCCGAGGCGCAACCGATGATTAGTGATCAGATCAAAGCGCTCATCGAGCCATGGATTGAGGCGGGCAGCTAGGAACCCCCGTCACGTCTCTAAGCGTTGTTTTCTCGCTTGCCAATCCGGCATTTGACTTGCCAGCAGCGCGTAAAAGGCCTTTGAATGATCGAAGTGCGTTAAATGGCACAGCTCGTGCCAAAGCACGTACTCGATGGCATCCCTAGGCTGTTCGAGCAAACCCACACTTAATGTAATCTGCCCATCTCGAGAGCAACTACCCCACTTCCCTCGCATTTTCCGTAGGGTGATTGAAGTCGGCATGGGTGACTTGAACTGCCGGCTCAACGCGGCTAATTGTTCCTTAAACACGCGTTCCGCCAAACCCCGCATCCATCGATCGAAGAGTCGCTCGACTTTTTTTCCGTCGCTCGGATCAACCACGGTCAAATAAAAGCCATCCTCAGCCAGAACAACGGATTGGTGTCTGCCTTGATAAACACGAACGGGATGCCATTCGCCAAAGAGCCGCGCTTCACCTTGATCCACCAAAGCCCGAGTCCTGGGCATCGTCACCGATCGCATTTCCTGAAGCGCCGTTCGCAACCAGTCGAGCTTCTCTTCCACATACGCTTGGATCAACCGCATCGGGCAGCGAAGGGGTATCCGACATTCAACATTGCCTCCAGGATGAACCAGGAGCAGCAATGTTTTTCTTCGAGTTCGCCGCACGGTCAACGGCACAACCTCAGAATCGAGTTCAAAACTCAAGTGATAGGCTGGCGACACGGGAACGTTACTAGGAAGGTTTGAGTTCGCCGCCCAAGCAGTTGGGCGATTGCGGCGCGGCTTCACCGCGCGCTTGCCATTCTGCCGGCGTGTAGGTGTGCAGCGCGAGCGCGTGAATCGTTTCCAAGGCTTCTTTCAACGCGCGATTGACTGCCTGATGGCGCTGAACGAGACGTCGCCCCTCGAATGCAGTCGTCGCCATGGTGACCTTGAAGTGACTTTCTGACCCAGGCGGGACATTGTGACGATGACTCTCATTTTCGACCGTAAGGTAGGACGGATCGAACGCCGTCTTTAATTCGGTAAAGATCATTTGTTGCATGGGCCCGAGCGAGCTCTGCGCGCCAGCGAAATCAACCATGTCGGAGGTTCAACCCTTTTCCGTAAGTGTAAAGATTCCATCCCAATCGCCCTCTCGACGGGACCCTTGTCGTCTGTCTACAGAGCGGCGAGATTCACCCATGTCATCTCTCATTCTGGATGCGCGAGCGCGTTGGATACTGCTCGGGCCATCCTCAGGCATCAACACCAGGCACTCTTCGAAACGCGAAACGGCATCCTCAAACTGCTCGTTTCTCAATGCGTCCAATCCTCTGTGGTACGCATCAACCATATCTGCCAGCGCACCCGAGGTTCGACCCTTGCGTTCGAGCAATTGGTAGACGCGAATGGGCTCCTCTTTACCCACAACGCGGATAATATCGAGCTCCCTCACATCGACGTCGTCAGCGCATTGAGCGTAGGTCGCCTCGGAAATCATCAGATCGGATTTAAACGCTTTGTTGGCACCTTCAAGACGAGAGGCCAAGTTCACCGCATCGCCCATGATCGTATAGTTCACCCGCTGTGTTGACCCCATGTTGCCAACGACCATGCGCCCCGTGTTCACCCCCATCCTCACGCTCACATCAGGACGACCTTCAGCAACCCACTTTTGCCCGAGTGGACCTAACGCATCTCGCATGTCCAGACTTGCGAAACAGGCTTGACGCGCGTGATGTGGATCAGGCAGCGGTGCTCCCCAGAACGCGATGATGGCGTCGCCCTCGAATTTATCAATGGTACCGCCACTGGCAATGATGACGTCACACATCGCCGTGAGATATTCGTTGAGCAAATGAACGAGTTCGGTGGGGGTCATGCCCTCAGAAAAGGTCGAGAAACCGGCGATATCAGAAAAATAGGCCGTCATTTCTCGCTCTTCGCCACCTAAGCTCAACTTCTCCGGATCTTTCACAAGATCTTCAACGACAGCAGGCGACAAGTACTGACCAAAGGCCTCCCGGATATAAGCCTTTTGTCCGCGCTCGCTCAGGTAGTGGCGGACATTGGTGAACAGCAACGCAAGGATGATGCCCGATAGGTTGTACGTCATCGAAACGATCCAACCTGACTGCACGTACGCGACAAAGCTTGCCAGGACGAACGCGCTCAAGACCACGAGACTTGTCACGTTGCGCATCAGCGGTGAGGCCACCTGCGTGACCGCCAGCATGCAGGTCATTAACAGCGCCGCAATCAGCCACTCCATGACATCTGACACAGCTTTTAATGGTCCACCTTTCAGAATCGTATCGATTTCACTGGCGATGATGTTGACCCCAAAGATATTACCCACCGGGGTTTCAAACTGATCGTGCGCGACCTCCGCCACCTCACCGAGCAACACAATGTTGCCCTCAACCTCATAGGCCAGATCCATCATCTCCTCTTCGTCAACAAACAAGATGTCGCCCGCATAAATCCCCAGTTCTTCGTGCAGGTGCAGCTGCCCCGCACCCCCGAACCGCTCTTTCAGTTTTGGGAAATCAATATAAAAGTCGTTGAATTGGTCGAGCGAAACGCTCAGCGCGTCTCCCAACTTTAAGACCCCATCTTGAAGCTCAGGCCTGACGCCCAGATATTCGGACACCGCCTGAACCGCAAACGGCCATTGCCCATCACTCTCTGCAACCTCGGGATACACACGCAGACGAACCATCGTCTCCCGAAGGGTGCTGTTTGACGAGATGTTGGAGTACCCACTGGATGCGCTCCTTGTGAACGCGGGCACCGCATAGTTCATCTCTTGGAACACGTCGTCTTTAAACGCGGCTTGAGAAACCAAAAGCACATTCCCAGCCTCCGCCATCGCAGCGGCAAGTTCTGGGTCCTCGCCATAAGCTGAGGGGGCATCCAAGAGCATGTCCACGCCGATCAAGGCCGCGCCCATCGCCTTCAGGCGCAGGATCAACTTGCCTAGATCCACTCGGCGCAAGGGGTATGCCTCATACTCCTCATAAAATGCCTCATCCGTGTAGATCACGCGAACATTGGGCAAGGGCTGAACCGCATCCTGATCGCCATAGGCGTGCCGAAAGGTCTGGCGGTACGAGAGCAATTCATCCTCCACCAAGGTAAAGGCTTCGGTGCGCTCTAGCGCAAGCAGCACTAAGAATGCGAGGACAATAAGCGGTAGGTCGAACTGCTCACGAAGTTTTGCCAAGTTTGCCAATATGGCCTACCTCTAAGTTGTGATGACTACGCCTGGTCTAGGGCGCACCTTCACCTGAAATATACGCGTTGTAGGCCACCGCCTCGCTTTCTCTCAGGGTTTGTAATCTAAGCGCTTGCAGCTGTGCGATGTACAGCGGCTTCATGTCGAAGTCATCTGGGTACTCAGCAAAATATCTTGCTTGGGCATCAAGCGCGCCAACCAACACGCCCTGCTCACTCAAGACATCGGCCTGTGCGAACAAATCATCACCACAAGCCTCGACTTGTGCGGCTAGGGCTTCACTCGCGACATCGTCCAAGACAGTCAGCGTCGCTGGACGGCGGGGCGAGTAAACCACCGCATCGCCTTCGACCACTTCAAGTTGAATATCGTACTCACCCGCTTCAAGCTTCGGCAGGCGATAGCGGACCAGCGATTCTGACGCGGCATCCGAAGGCACCGCGATCACCTGGTCACCGATGGTGAGTCGATACTGATCGCCCGGACAGCTCACATCCCAAACAAGATCGTTAAAGCCCTCGGCGACGGCGAGCCGACCCGCTAAGCGAACATTTCGTTCGCAGGTGGGTTCTCCCGGTTTGACCACAGCGCGTCTCACGGTGGTGTAACGCTGAGCCGAAGCGAACTTATTCTCTAAACTGGCGATGAGCCCGCCGTCGGTGCTGAAAGGATCAGAGACATCGCCTGACTTTGAATCAATACCATCGGCCGTGACGATGACCAGCGAGTTAGATCCCACACGCTGGGCCATACCTGAGTTTTGATTCACGAAACTCGTACTGCCGTCAGCCCCAGTCTTTACCTGATAGCCTTCAAAGACATATTTGGCTCGGGTCACCGGGCGCCACTTATCACCATCTCGGCTGTACTCGACGGTCCCTTCTGGATCGAGCAATTTGCCCACGGGGCTTCGCGTTTCATCGGCCGCCTGCGTGACCAATGCACTCACCGTCAAGACTGAGAGCCCTGCCAATTGAAAAACGCGTTGCATCGCTGCACTAAGTTCTTTCACTGTTTTGTTCACGTTTGGGGTCCTCCCTCGCAGTGAGACTTTCACCCTGCCATCATAGGCTTAGGATTCTAGGAATTAAATCTATTTTCAAAAATTTCCCCCTAAACAGGGCAATTCCTATCGGCGCTTGCCTTTACGAGGGGCGCCGATGGTTTGAGCGAGATTAATCTCGTCACACACTGGCGCATCATGTTGTTCTGAACCCTACACATGAACCGCGATTTTTACGCTGCTCCTATTCCGTCACATTGGGTTCCGTCAAGGTCAGCCCTATACCTTCATTTTACTCAACCCAACGCATCCAGAGCGGCAGGCCTTTCGCTCGCGTCCTCAAGCCCCAAACCCAAGCCTATCAACACCCAAGCACCACCGATGGTGCCCAACTCAGGACGCGACTTGTCTGAATCAGTCGCTGAACACAGCGTTGGTGTATTCCTCAGCCGCGTTCTCTCAGCGCTCGATTCGGAACCCAACGCTAAGTAGGCACTCGCCTGCCCGGAAGTCGATGACTCGCGCGCTACGAGCCAGCTTTGCACAATAGCCGCCCATTGGCGAATTGGCCGTTCAGTCTCTGTTCATTTCGATCGCGACCTTTATTGCGTGGCTCAAGGTGCGTGATAGACACCGCTTCAACTCAAAACACCGCCCAATCAAGACGAAAACGCGACAAAACACTGAACAATCGTTCAGCATGGGCTATGATGGCTCAACCTAACTCAACCACCCATTGATCGTCCCATGCTCACCCTTTTGTCCCCCGCGAAAACGCTCGATTACGAAACCCCGCTGCCTGCTCTCGATCAATCCAAGCCCGCACTACTCAAAGACTCCACCGCACTGGCGAAACTGATGAAGTCTAAAACTGTGGCCGACTTAAAATCGATGATGAAAATCAGTGACGCGCTCGCCGCTTTGAATGCTGAACGATTCAAGTCGTGGCACACGAGCCACACGACGGAAACCGCCCGGCAGGCTTTCTTCGCCTTCAAAGGCGACGTTTATCTGGGTCTAGATGCTCAGAGCTTGTCCAAGAGAGATGTGCAATTCGCTCAAAAATCGATTCGAATTCTATCGGGATTGTATGGCGTTGTGAGGCCGCTTGACCTCATACGACCTTACCGTCTCGAGATGGGTCGAACCCTGGAAACACAGCGCGGTCAGACGCTCTACGATTACTGGAAAACCCCGGTGACTGAGATCATCGAGAACGAATTGGCCGGCCACAAACGACCGGTATTGGTCAATCTTGCGTCAAACGAATATTTCAAAGTGGTCGACAAGAAGCGGATTGACGCGCCGATTATCCAACCCGTCTTCAAAGAAAAAACGGCGAACGGTTATCAGCTGATCAGTTTTTTTGCAAAGAAAGCCCGCGGCATGATGGCTCGCTATATCATCAAAAATCGAATCGATCAGGTGGAGAAGCTGAAGGCCTTTGATGCCGAGGGTTACCAATTTAACGAGAGTCTTAGCAGCGATCACGACTGGGTGTTCACTCGCACCACATGAGTCAAGGATCGCCTTCGCTAGGGATTATCGTTAACCCCATGTCCGGCCGTGACGTCAGGCGCGTCATGGCTCGAGCCAGCACCAGCGCGCATCAAGAAAAACAGCAACAAGTTGCCCGACTGATTGTCTCGGCGCTTCAACACGGCGTTGACCGAATCTTTTTGGGCAACGAACCGTTTCGAATCGGTGCGCGCGCGAGCGAAAATCTAGCCGAGCGAGATCGGGTGCGGCTGCTTGACTATCCCCTCACCCACACCGCGCGCGATACGGAGACGATGGCGCAAATGATGTGGGATGAGGGCTGCAGAACCTTCATCGTCCTCGGTGGCGATGGCACCAGCCGAATCGTCGCACGAAAGTTTCCCGATGCCATTCTGCTGCCCTTGTCTACGGGGACCAATAACGTCTTCCCCTTTCGAGAAGAGGCCACCATTGCTGGCGCGGCGGCGGCCCTTGTGGCGTCAGGGAGACTGGCATTTGATGATGCCTGCATTCGATGTAAGAGAATCCTCATCGATTCGCCCGTTGATCCGGAGATCAGCGATATCGCCCTGATCGATGCTGTGGTGTTGCACCAAGATGTCATGGGCTCCTTCATGCCATTTGAGGGCAGCCAACTGGGCACACTGATATTGACTCGAGCCGAGCCTGGGTCAGTGGGCATGTCGCCCATCGGCGGCTATTTAGAGGCTTCGACCCATCTGGATAATTGGGGCATGCTCGT
>JALRJG010000066.1 GCA_023261215.1 Pseudomonadales bacterium
TCACGACGAGATCCGTCCCCGCCGAAGCCGCAAGTCGGTGCTTCACCTTGCCAATAAAGTCTTGGCGTACAACCAGTCACTGGTTACCCGCAAGCGCACCGATCATCCTTCGCGCCTCGCCGATGCCCTCCTCGCTGCTTATCGCGTCTGTCAACATGGGAGTCTCGTGTTCGTCATCAGCGACTTTCGATCGATGGACACCGCGGCCGAAACCTATCTCGCTCAGTTAGGTCGCTTTAACTTGCTCCATGGCATCCACATCTTCGACGCTCTGGAGCGTCAACTCCCTCTCCCAGGCCAGTATTCAGTGACGGATGGCCAAGACTTCGTCAAGGTGGACACGGGGGTCGCGACTCACCGTGCACAATACGAAGCCTCGTTTCGAGACGAGTCAAAACGAATTGAATCCCTGTTTAATCGTGCGGGCGGGGACTACCGACTGCTGACTTGCGATGCGCCACCTCTGACTTTGCAATTTGATGAGAGCCGCTCGCGAGCTCAGAGCGGAGGCCTGTGATGCAGATGCCCGGCGCGGCCAACCCGTTGGAGCAATTACGGGACATCCATCTCCCGCCCGATGTCCCCGCTTGGCCGCCCGCCATCGGCTGGTGGTTCGTCGCGGGGCTCGCGCTGATCCTCCTTCTCGTGCTCCTGGCATGGCTCTGGCACCGATGGCAGGCAAACGCTTATCGTCGTGAAGCATTACGCGCGTGTCAGTTGATTGAAGACCGCATCAAGAGCGCTTTGGACTATCGATCGATCATCATTGAGATAGCCACGCTGCTCAAGCGCACGGCACTCACCGCATTCCCAAGATCCGAAGTCGCCGTTTTGAGCGGCGATGCCTGGATATTATTTCTGGACGCCCGCGGTGGCGGCGCGAATTTCTCAGTCGAGTCGAGCACGCTGCTGGTCGAAACCGCATTCGGCTCACAACCTGCGCAAGACATCCGTGCGGTCTCTGCGCTTCTAGGTGAAGCGCAAGCTTGGATACGCTCACATCAACGTTCTCCGGTCTCGGGTACGGGAGACCGACATGCTTGAATTCACCTGGCCATGGTTCGCCTGGCTTGGATTGTTACCCCTGTTGGCTCTGGTCGCGCCACCCGTTCAGTCTGAAGAGCTCGCCCTACGTATGCCAAGGTTCGAGCATTTACAAAGCATGGTCGAGGGGCAGCGCGCCAAGCGCCATCGATGGCTTCGTCGCCTGGTCGCGCTGCTGATTTGGTTCTGCCTAATCCTCGCCGGCATGCAACCCAAATGGGTTGATGAACCCATCTCTTTACCGAGCAATGGTCGCGACTTACTTCTCGCTGTTGATATTTCTGGCTCTATGGGCACTGAGGACATGCGGGTTGGCAATAACCAAGTCACTCGACTGGATGCGGTGAAGCAGGTCGTCGGCAAATTTGTCGAGCTCCGAAAAGGCGATCGACTGGGTTTAATCCTCTTTGGCAGTCAGGCTTACCTTCAGGCACCGCTCACCTTCGACCGAGCCACGGTCCGAACCTTGCTTGAAGAGACGCCGATTGGGATCGCAGGGGGTAAAACCGCCATTGGCGATGCCATTGGACTTTCGGTCAAGCGCCTCTTAGATCGGCCGGCAGAGCATCGCGTACTGATTCTCTTGACCGACGGCGTGAACAATGTGGGAGAAGTAGCGCCGCTTCAGGCTGCCCGCTTGGCAGCGGAAGAAGGCATCCGGATTCATACGATTGGGTTTGGCGCCGATGAAATGCAAGTATCCGGACTGCTCTTCAATCGAACCGTGAATCCCTCCGCAGAGCTGGATGAGAAAACGCTATCCGAGATTGCGAGCCTCACGGGTGGCATCTATCAACGTGCGCGGTCCACCGCAGAACTTGCTGCTATTTATGATGCCCTTGATCAAATGGAACCTATCGAGCTCGACAGCGATGTGTTTAGGCCCGAGAAATCCCTTTATTTTTGGCCACTCGGCCTGGGCATGGCGCTATCGATGCTCTGGGCGCTGTATTTGATTTTCATGGCGGGCTTTCGCCACCTGCATTTTCGGCGAACTGCACTCTCAATACCTGACACCGATGAGGCGCTTCCTCGTGCTTGATGCGTTTGAGACATTTCACTTTCTGCGCCCTCTCTGGCTGCTAGGGCTCGCCGCGATTCCCGGCCTCATCTGGTTACTCCATCGATGGGTCGCTCAATCGAGCACTTGGCGACAAATTTTGGATCGGGAGCTCGCTGAACCGTTGCTGGTCGCGCGCGCTAAAGGCAGTTGGCTTCGCCCCCTGCCGCTCGTGTTTGTCGTTTGGGTTTTGAGTGTCCTTGCACTCGCAGGTCCAACCTGGGAAAAAGCGCCTCAGCCCATTGTGGTCCGAGAAGATGCGTTAGTCCTCGTGCTTGATCTCACCTGGAGCATGTACGCGACAGACCTCGCGCCAAATCGTCTCACTGCAGCCAAGCGGAAGATTGACGATCTCCTTGAGCGCAGAACTGAAGGCATGACAGGGCTTATCACCTTTGCGGGCGACGCCCACGCAGTCACGCCTCTGACTGACGACGTTCGAACCATCAAGGCACTCTTGCCCGCACTCAGACCCGATATTATGCCGGCACCCGGTAGCGCCCTCGCGCCTGCGCTCACATTATCAAAAGCACTTTTTGAACAAGCTGGCGTTGCCTCAGGCCGGGTTCTGGTCATCACCGATGAAATTCGCGACCCTACCAAAGCGCGTCTGGCCGCGGCTGATCTCGGGGATGCATTCGCCTTATCGCTCTTGGTGGTGGGCACGGCAGAGGGGGCGCCCATTGCCATTGAAGGCAGTGCTCAATCTGCCTTCTTAAAAGATGCTAACGACAACCTTGTCTTACCGGCGGTTGATATCGCGGCACTCGGGGATTTCGCTCAGGATACAGGGGCACTGATCAGCGCGCTCACCTTAGGTGATGAGGATTTAGATCGACTTTTACCAGTGCAGATTGAGCTTGATGATGTATTCCGATCCCTCGATCGAGAATTCGATTTGTGGCAAGAGTTTGGTGTCTACCTCTTGCTTTTGATCGTACCGCTCGCAGCGCTCAGCTTCCGACGCGGCTGGGTTTGGTCGCTGGTGCCTCTGATCTTGTTCCAAGGAGAACCCGCAGAGGCCGATTGGTGGCAAGACCTATGGCAAACCAAAGATCAG
The DNA here is from genome assembly GCA_023261215.1 of Pseudomonadales bacterium. GTDB lineage: Bacteria > Pseudomonadota > Gammaproteobacteria > Pseudomonadales > Azotimanducaceae > UBA9926. Next base: position 3,165 of record JALRJG010000066.1, read on the forward strand.
CAAGGTCAAGCGGCTTTTGAGTCTGGCGACGCTGAACGCGCGGCATCACTCTTTGAATCCAATCGCTGGGCAGGCGCTTCCCACTATCGAGCGGGAGACTTTGCCGCCGCTGCCGAGCAATTCGGCGCGCGCATCGAGGATGCGGATGATTGGTATAACCAGGGCAACGCACTCGCACAACTCGGCGAAACGCAGCAAGCCATAGAGGCCTACAATCAAGCGCTCGCTCGGGAGCCTGAACACGAAGACGCCAGTTTCAACAAGGCGCTGCTTGAGCAAATGCAGCAAAGTCAGGAGCAGCAGGACTCGAGCGAGGGCGATAGTGATCAGTCGGGTGAGCAAGAGGGCGAAGGGCAACAAAGCGATTCGTCCGACCAGCAAGAGGGCGATTCAGGCGAGGCCAGTGAAGACAATGCAGAGGAGCCCGCTCCGTCAGAGCCGAGTGAAGACCCCGGTGAAGAGGAGCAAGCAAAAGAAGAGCCATCAGAGCCCACAGACGAACCATCTGATTCGGGGCAAGAGACTGAAGCCGAGGCCGCTGAAGAGGCGCTCGACCCCGAGCAAAAGCAGGCTATGGAACAATGGCTCAAGCGTGTGCCAGATGACCCTGGGGGGCTTCTCAGGCGAAAATTTCAACAACAATTCGAGGATCGCGTCCGCAGCGGCGACATCACTCGCAAAGATTTTGAGAGAAATTGGTAGTGTTTAAACGTTTCATTCATCTCAGCGTGTGCTCTTGGCTCCTTTCGATGGTGAGCCATGGGGTCCAAGCGAACGTCACGGCGACGATTGACCGCAATCAGATCACTGAGTTCGACCTGCTCACTCTCACCCTGCGAGTGACGGGTGATGAGCCCGGCACGCCTGACTTGACGCCAGTCGAGCGAGACTTCGAGATCGTTGGGCAACAATCGCAGCAGAACAGCTCGATTTCGATCATCAATGGCCAGCAAACTCGCCGTTCCTATGTGGACCATGTGGTGACACTCAGACCGAAGCAACTGGGGAACCTGATGATTCCCCCTATCACCGTCGGCACTGAACGAACCGACGCCATTGCGATTTCTGTTGTCGCGCAATCGAAAGCCGTGCGGGAGCGCATGCAGCAAATCCTGTTTTTTGAGACGCTGGTTGATCGGAGCAGTGTCTACGTTCAAGGTCAACTGATCTATACCGTGAGGCTCTACTATGCTGATTCCATTTCTGGCGACTTTCCCGCACCGCCGGAACTCGAGAGCAGCATCGTTGAAATTCTGGAAGACGAAAAACGCTTCGAAACCATCGTGAATAATCGACGCTACTATGTCTTGGAAAAACAATATGCAATTTTTCCGCAACAGAGCGGCACGATCGAGCTGAAACCAGAGACGTTCATCGGCACTCGAGGCCGCGGCGGTTTGTTCTCCAGTCGGGAGCGTGTCAGCGCGGTCTCAGAAGGTCATCGGATTACAGTCAAACCACAACCGACCACCTTCTCAGGTCGCTCGTGGTTGCCCGCCAGCGCGTTCAGTGGCGAGCAGGAAATCAATCTACCGGATGGATTGCCTAAGGTCGGCGACCCCATCAACCGAGTCATCAAATTAAGAGGGATCGGCATCTCTGAGTCACTGATGCCGGAGATTAGCCTTCTTGAACCACCGGGCGCTCGTGTCTATGTCGATCAGCCGGTGACCGATGAATTTTCAGATGCTCGAGGGTTGAGCGCTGAATCTTCAATCACCGCGGGCATTGTGCCGACGGAGCCCGGTGAATTAATCCTCGAAGAAATCCGCATACCCTGGTGGAATACGGAACGAGACCGTGAAGAAGTGATCATTTTGCCAGGCCGCAGCATTAAGGTGCTGCCTGCAGCCCTTGAGGCCAACCCGTTTGCACAAACGGTCGAGACTGTACCCGCTTCAGTAGGGGCGGCCCCTGATGAGTCCCTCTTATTGCAACTGCGTATCTGGCAAGGACTGAGCCTTTTTCTGGGTTTGGGTTGGCTTTTTTATTTTGCCGCGAAACGAGAGCCCGGGCAGCCGGAGAAAAGTGTGACGACTGCACCCACGTCGGGGTTTGAATTGGGCCGCCTTAAAAAAGCTTGCCAGACCAACCAGCCAGAGGGCGCACTCGCCTCACTGCGGGAATGGCAAAAAGATCGCTTCCCAAGCCAGCTTTCCCTGGCTCAATTGACGACTCAATTTCCGGTACTGGCCGCCCCGTTGAACCAACTTGAGCTTCATCTCTACGGCCAGAGCTCTGGGTCCACTTGGCAGGGAGATGCCCTATTGTCCGCGGTTATGACCATCGAATCTCAACGCCCAGCATCAAAAACGCCAAGCAGTCGACTGGCGCCCGCCTTGAATCCTGGCTAACCCGCCGCCTCGTCGACCGATTGTCCGGGCACAGGCGAAGTGATTCATCGCTAAAGGTTCGTGGGCTGGCTTTACGCGTCACTCAAGCTCTTACCCACGACCTCAAAGACATCGGGTGAGAGTTCGGCCTGCGCTTGGATTTTCTCTAAGGCTGCCTTCATTAATTCTCGTCGCAACGCATCATACTTTCGCCATCGGGTCAGCGGCCCGAGCATCCTCGCCGCCATTTGCGGATTAAATCGATCGAGTTTGATGATGGTGTCGGCCAGCACTGCATACCCTGCGCCTGTCGATTCATGAAAACCAGAGACGTTTTGGCCAGCAAACGCGCCCAGCACGCTGCGCATTCGGTTTGGATTTTTTAACGTGTAATCGGAATGCGCCATCAGCGCCTTCACGCGCTCAACCGCGCCCTCACGTCCGCTCGACGCCTGAATCGAGAACCATAGATCCATGACCAGCGCATCCTTTTGCCCTCGCGTATAAAAATCTTCGAGCATCCAAGCGCGAGCTGCGTTCGCAGAAGGTAGCTCGGACCCCACCACGGCTCGAAGGGCGCCGGCCCAGAGCGTCATGTTGTCGGCGCCTCGATAAACGCGCTCTGCCATCGCCACGGCCTCATCACGCTCTGAGGCCAGCAGATAATCGAGACAGACGTTCACCAGCGCGCGCCTGCCTACAGCCTTGGCGGTCATGACGAATGGCTCATCCGTCAGCGCCGCTTCAAGAACGGCTGAGAGTTCATCGAAACATCGGTCTGCAACCATGCGCCTGACGGCGTTTCTCGCATCAACTAAAGAATCGACATTGATTTCAGCTCGCAGCTCTCCCAAGAAAGCGAGGCCTGGAAGACTGAGGTTATAAGCAAGTCCTGCCCCATCCACATCGCTCTCAGCGACGTTCAGTGCCTCCTTCAGATGATGCGTCATCACGCTCAGGAACATGGCGCTCGCCTCATCACGACCGGCCCCCTCATGTCCACGCTCGAGCGTGTCAATCAGGTGAATGGCAAGGCGCTGGCCTGCCTCCCAACGATTAAATCCATCACTGTCATGCCGTGACAAAAAGGCGAGTTCTTCAAGTGAGTAATCGATATTCAATTTCACAGGGGCAGAAAAATGTCGCGCAACAGAGGGCACAGGCTTTGAGGCCACGCCGGATAACACGAACACCTGCTCTGATTCTCGAAGCTCAAGCACTCGCGAGTAACCATCATGACCTTTGATCTCCCTCGCAGAGTGGCCTTCAACTTCGAAGGCGAGATCCAACCCATCCTCCCCGACAAGCCCCAGAGTGATCGGCATGTGCAGAGGCTGCTTCTCTTTCTGGCCCGGGGTCGGCGGCGTCGACTGCCGCAGCGTCAGCGTGTAGGTCTTGGCCGCCGCATCGTAGTCACCCCTCGCCTCAATCACGGGTGTGCCCGCCTGGTGATACCAAGTTTGAAACTGATCCAGATCTGCACCACTGGCATCGATCATCGCCTGAACAAAGTCTTCCGTGGTGACCGCCTGCCCATCGTGCCGCTCAAAATAAAGGTCGGTGCCGCGCCTGAACGTGTCAGGGCCGAGCAATGTGGCGAGCATGCCCACCACTTCCGCGCCCTTCTCGTAGACGGTTGCCGTGTAAAAGTTGTTGATTTCTATGAACGATGGGGGACGAATGGGGTGAGCCATGGGACCCGCGTCCTCGGGAAACTGCGCACTGCGTAGCATCTGGACTTGTTCAATTCTGCAAACGCTGGGCGACCACTGATCGCAGGAAAACTGCTGATCACGCAACACGGTGAAACCTTCTTTCAGACTCAATTGGAACCAGTCCCGACAGGTCACACGGTTGCCGGACCAATTATGAAAGTATTCATGGGCAACCACTGACTCGACCCGCTGAAAGGCCGCGTCGGTGGTGGTTTCAGCGTGCGCGAGCACGCAGGACGTATTAAAGATATTGAGCCCTTTATTCTCCATTGCGCCCATGTTGAAACTGTCTACGGCAACAATCATGAAAATATCCAGGTCGTACTCGCGCCCGTAAACCTCCTCGTCCCAGCGCATGGATGTTTTGAGGCTTTCCATCGCGAAATCGACTTTGTCGATATTGTGCGCCTCGGTGAAGATTTGAAGCGTGACGCGTCGCCCACTCATCGTCACGAAATGATCTTCGATATGCTCGAGGTCCCCCGCCACCAGCGCATAGAGATAAGCTGGCTTCAGAAATGGGTCATGCCAAGTGACTCGGTGGCGATCACCCAAGTCTTCCCTTGCTACGGCATTGCCGTTCGAGAGCAGCACAGGATAAGCAGCTTTGTCGGCAGTGATCGTGGTCTCAAACTCAGACAGCACATCCGGGCGGTCTAGGTACCAGGTGATGTGCCGAAACCCCTCGGCCTCACATTGCGTGCAAAACATATCGCCCGATTT